>CAYYLZ010000004.1:0-12449 GCA_964472725.1 uncultured Oscillospiraceae bacterium | reverse complement strand
GGAGTGGGTTCGGGAGTAGGCTCGGGAGTAGGTTCGGGAGTAGGCTCGGGAGTGGATTCGGGCGTAGGTTCGGGGGTAGGTTCGGGGGTAGGTTCGGGAGTAGGTTCGGGAGTAGGTTCGGGGGTAGGTTCGGGGGTAGGTTCGGGGGTAGGTTCGGGAGTAGGCTCGGGAGTGGGTTCGGGCGTAGGTTTGGGGGTAGGTTCGGGAGTAGGTTCAGTGGTAGGTTCGGAAGATGCGGGGGGAGTGGGGGTTTCTATGGGTACTTTGGTGCCGCAGGCAGCAAGGGAAAGCAGCAGCGCGGCAACTATCATCAATGCTATAAGCTTCTTCATTTGCGTTACCTCCTTGAAGAGAAATGCGGAAAACTTCATGTTCATTATATTTCAAAGCCCGTCACTCGTCAATAAACTGTTGGGTAAAGGAATAATATTGAAAAAGTCCACGGAGTAACGTAAAATATAATAAAAACCACGAAAGGGTGGACGCACAATGACGGAAAAGCAGCGAAAGGGCGCAATATTGGACTATTTCGGCGGCTGGGACAGGGAGAAATACCCGCCTGCGGCGCTGAATGTGGGCTATTGCCCGGGAAAACCCACCGCCGAGGATTGGCGCTCCGCGCCTGCCGCCGATATGCAGGGCGGCGGGTCACTGCACGCTCTTTACGACGGCGTGCTGCTGTACGTGGAGGTCGATGCGGGCAAAGGTCTGCAGACTGCCGGTGAACCCTTTGCGGGCGGACGTGGAGAAAATCCCGCCGTGCCGGAGGGCGGCGACTGCCTTTGCATCGGTCTTGATTTCTACGGCGCCCGGGGTGTTTCCGACAGCGACGGGCGCGGCGTGGTCTGCGTCACCGCCGCAGGCGAGGCGGCGTGGTTCACTAACGGTTGGATACAGACCCTCAGCTCCATTTTCGAACCCTCGCACCCGGAATACTGCCGCCGCCTGCACAGCGTATGGGCGGAGGGAAACAAAATCGGCGCGGCCTTCCATGTTGAGGACATCGACGGCGGCCTGCTTCTCGAAGCGGAGCTGCGTGTGGGCGGCGAGCGCTTTTACTGGAGCCACCGCCAGCTCGACCTTTATGAGCAGATAAATCACGAGCGCCCCGACAGCAGCGACTGGGGCTGGCTCAGCTTCCCCGAGCTGCCCGCGGGCGCGGGTACGGAGCGGGGCAGGTGGCGCATTGAGCGGGCGCTGGCATATATGGAAACTCCCGCTTTTCAGCGGGGAGTGTGGACAAGCGACAGCCAATGTCGGCTTGACGAATGTGTAAAAACAGCGGAAAACGCCCTTGTTTCCGGCGAAAATGTGGAAAACTCCGCGCTGGAGCTGGAGCGGGCAATTCTCGGCCTGCGCTGGGGCGACACCCGCTATCCCGACCCCTACGATTTGCCCCGGCGGGCAACGCTGCCAAACCCCTTTGAGTTTTTCGACGGCAGGCGGGTGGTGACCCGAGCCGATTGGCAGGAGCGCCGCCGTGAGATACTGGAGTTGGCGGAATTTTATGAGTACGGCTACCGTCCCGACGCTCCCGACAGCATCGAAGTGCGGGTGGCGGAGGAAAAGCAGCCCGGGGACACGGAAATGATACGCTTCGGCCCTTGGGAATTTCCCTATACCTATACGGGCTTCGCCGATAAGCTGCGGCTGAAAATCACCGTGGGCGACAGAGCGGGGGAGATGGGCTTCACCGTTTATCTGCCCGACGAGAGTGTGAAAAATGCGCCCATCGTGCTGAATTTTGACGGCGACCGTGAAATCTACCGCAAGGCGGGCTTCGCGGTGGTGCAGCCCGAGGCGGGCTCACCCGGCGATGTGCGTACTGTGGATTACGCATGGGGGCAGCGCGGCGGCTGCTGCTATGAGCTGTTCCCCTACAGCCGCCACGGCGAGGGCGCGTGGCGGGATACCGGCACCGAAATGGTGGCGGCGTGGTGCCTGAGCCGCGTTATTGACGCGCTGGAACGGCTTTGCGCCCCCGGCGGACGCTACGCGGGTCGTCTTGACCCCACAAAGCTGGCGGTGGAGGGCTTTTCCATTCACGGTAAGTACGCCTTTGTTTCCGCTCTTTACGATGAGCGTATCGGCGTGTGCATTCCCGCCGCCTCGGGAGCCAGCGGACTTTCGCCCTGGCGCTATGTGTATATCGGTCAGGAGTATCAGTGGGAGGGCACGCCCTTCGACTGCGGTGTGGCGGAATTCAAAAAGGTGCGTGCCTTCGGTACGGAGATGATGGCTAACGATATCCGCCATAACCCGGTGCGCCAGTGCGCTCTGTTCAGCCGTTTCCTGAAGCCCGGACGGGCATACGAAACCGCCGAGGGCGCTCACGGCTACGGCCTGCGCCTGCCCTTTGACCAGAGCTGCCTTGCCGCAACCATGGCGGGGCGGGCCATTGTGCTGAATAACACGCCCAACGATTTCAACGACGGCAGCGTTGCCGACGCGCTGACGCTGGAGGTCATCGCGCCTGTGTACCGCGCCCTCGGCTATGAGCCGGAGAAGCTGCTGAAATATAATTACCGCCCGGTCTGCCCCGTGGGCGACCCCCACGGTTCCGATGAGGAGCAGTCCGTGCGGGTGGCGGCGTTTTTGCGCAGTCATTTCCTCGGGGAGGAGCTGGACGCGGATATTGCCGCAAGGCTGGCCGCCGATCCCTTCGGCTTGCCCGTCTGCGGCGGACGCAGCGCATACGAGGCTTATTGGGGCGGCTTTGACGCCATTACCGATGGCTGGTATTCGGCGCTGAATGATGTGGAATAATGATTTCCGGCAGGCGGATAATGTAAAGGTTGCAATATTTCCTCGCCGCATCTCCCTGCAGCGGCACTACACCAAAAACAGCGGCACGCCTCAAAACAAAGCGTGCCGCTGTATATTTATTTCATTTCCCATAACGGGCGCGATATGCCTGCATGGATTTGGCGAAAAGCTCGCCGTTGGTGGGCGGGGTATATGTAATGGCGTTTGCGCCTGCCTGTATGGTAGCAAGAATGCTCTCCTCGGTGGGACCACCGGTAGCGATGATGGGAATGTCCGGATATTTATCCCTTATAAACTCAACCACGTGGGGAGTCTGTGCGGCTGCGGAAATATTCAGAATATCGGCGCCGGCAGCAATGCGCTCGTCGATATCCTGCCGATCCGAAACGATGGTAGCCACTACCGGCAGCTCCAGCTGCTCCTTTATGCGGGTTATTACCACGGGGTCTATCGGCGCGTTTACCACGACACCGAAAGCACCCTGATGCTCTGCCTCTACCGCCATGCGCACAGCCCGTTCTCCTCCGGTCACGCCGCCGCCCACACCCACAAACACCGGCACATCAGACACTGAGATAATGGCTTTGGAAATAGACGACTGAGGCGTAAACGGATACACCGCTATCACCGCATCTGCGTTGATATTTTTTATAATCGCAACATCTGTAGAAAACACCAGAGATTTTATTCTTCTCCCGAACACAAGAATTCCACTGCAGGTATAAATACTCTTGGGAACGCTCAAGGCATGACTTCTCAACGTTCCGTTATAGATTGGTATTTCTTTTTTCATAGTTTTCTCCTTTCTGCTGCGTTTCTCCACAGTATCGTGGGCGTAGTATCCGGGTTCTTCGCGCGCTTCAAATTTGTGGATATATTTTACAATAAATGTAAAGATTATTGCGAAAATTTATTCAGGTCGAGCATATATTTGATTGCCCGTCCGCTTTTATCCGCGATCAGCCAATCCTTGAACTTTGTCAATCTTTTATCGACAGTGGAGGGGCTTATACTCAACTCGGAACATAAAGCTTTCTTTGTAATTCCCTCATAAGAGAACAAAGAAACCTGAACCATAATAAAAAGGAAGTCTTTGTTTTCTTCCGATAAGGTATCGTTCTTTTCGATAATGTCGACGTATTTAGAGAGCAGTTCCCTTCTGCTGTTTAAGGCGTCGTACAGATTTTCAAAGGACTCAAGGATTATTTTAAGAAACATAATTATGAACGGAGTAAGATCACCCGAATTCTTTTCGTCGTTGCAGTTCTTAAACGCATCATAGTATTCTTTTATATGAGCTTTGATGGTGTAGGAAAGCCTGAATCCTATCAGATGCTCAAATTCCCGGGAAAGAAGATAACTGCTTATAAATCGGGAGGTTCTTCCGTTGCCGTCATAAAATGGATGTATATAACCAAAAAGGTAGTGAAATATAGAAATCCTTATCAGAATGGGAATATCCTTCTGATTAAGGATATTCAAGGACTGCTCCATAAGCTGAATTATTTTTGTTTCGGGATATGCCCCTTTGTGTATGACTTTTTGAGTTGGAGTTGTGATTTCGGCCATGTCTTTTCTGAAAAATTCGCCATCCGGGGCATTTTCGGGACAATCGGAAACAACCTCGTTTAAAACCAATTCATTATAAATATCCCTTATATCAGGTGAGGTTATCAAGTCAAATTCTCCGCCGCTTATCAGCATGCTATATTTATTCACCAAGCCGTAAAAGCGCTTTTTTTCGCTTTTTTTGCCCATTTCTTCAAATATTGCAGCCAATTCTTTTCTGGTACTGTAAACACCCTCTATGTCGTTTGTCAGCCTGATTTCGTCTATCAAACATTTTTTGGTGAATTGACCAAGTGCGCTGACCGGAAGAAGGAGTCTTACTTTTGATACGGCTTTATCCAGCTGCATTATTTTAAGGCTCATATCGTAAATCTCGGGACACAAACAATAAAATGCATTATTAGTGCCTATTTTGACAGGTAAAATACGGGTAGACTCCGATGATAGTCTTTTCTTATATAAAAGCTCGTATTCCTCCTTGTTTTTATAAAACAAATCAGACAGCAAAACATAACTCATGATAATCAAATCTCCGTCTAAAGTAATGTGTTAACCTCGATTTTGGCGATTAAGTTAGTTAAAATCACACAAATTAAATAACTTAGCTGAATATTATCACGCTATTAGCCTAATGTCAAGGCTAATGTAATAACATTATATCGCCTTGCTATGATTATTATTCGCTATTTAGTGAAAATAATAAACAACACCGTCCATCGTTGATGGGCGGTGTTGCTATTAAGGAGAACTGAAAGCATTGAGTGCTGTTAAAATCTGATCATGCCATATCCTTTATGGCTGCCTGAGCGGCGGCGAGGCGGGCGATGGGTACGCGGAAGGGGGAGCAGGAGACGTAGTCGAGGCCTACGCGGTGGCAGAATTCCACGCTGGAGGGGTCGCCGCCGTGCTCGCCGCAGATGCCGAGGTGCAGGTCGGGGCGGGTGGAGCGGCCAAGCTTGGCTGCCATTTCAACCAGCTTGCCTACGCCGGTCTGGTCAAGGCGCTGGAAGGGGTCAAGCTCGTAGATCTTCTTGTCGTAGTAGGCGTCAAGGAACTTGGCTGCGTCGTCGCGGGAGAAGCCGAAGGTCATCTGTGTCAGGTCGTTGGTGCCGAAGGAGAAGAACTCGGCCTCCTTGGCGATATCGTCGGCGGTGAGGGCGGCGCGGGGTATTTCTATCATAGTGCCGACCTTGTAGGTCATGGCGCTGCCGGCCTCGGCGATGAGCTTATCGGCGGTATCGGTGACTATCTTCTTTACGTAGGCCAGTTCTTTCACTTCGCCTACCAGCGGGATCATTATCTCGGGTACGATGTTCCACTCGGGGTGCTTTGCCGACACGTTGAGAGCCGCGCGGATAACTGCCTCGGTCTGCATTTCGGCAATTTCGGGGTAGGTGACTGCCAGTCGGACACCGCGGTGACCCATCATGGGGTTGACCTCGTGGAGAGAGTTGATGACTTTTTTCAGTGCCTCGGGCTCAAGTCCCATTTCCTTAGCCAGCGCGGCGATGGCTGCGTCGGCGGTGGGCACGAACTCGTGGAGCGGGGGATCCAGGAAGCGAATGGTGACGGGCGCGCCCTCCATGGCCTCGTAGATGGCCTCGAAGTCGCCCTGCTGCATGGGCTCTATCTTTGCCAGCGCTCTCTTGCGCTGCTCGGGAGTTTCGGAAACTATCATTTCGCGGATCGCGGCGATGCGGTCTTCCGCGAAGAACATGTGCTCCGTGCGGCAGAGGCCTACACCCTCCGCGCCGAACTTCATTGCCTGAGCGGCGTCACGGGGGGAGTCGGCGTTGGTGCGCACGTGGAGGCGGCGGTACTTATCGGCCAGCGCCATAATGCGGGCAAATTCGCCGCCGATGGAGGCGTCCACCGTGGGCAGCGCCTCGCCGTATATCTTGCCGGTGCCGCCGTCGATGGAGATAACGTCGCCCTCGCGGATGATCTTGCCGCCAAGCTCAAAGAGCTTATTGGCTTCGTCCATCTTGATTTCGCCGCAGCCTGCAACGCAGCAGGTGCCCATGCCACGGGCGACAACAGCGGCGTGGCTGGTGCGTCCGCCGCGGGCGGTAAGTATGCCCTGGCTGGCTTCCATGCCTTCGATGTCCTCGGGGGAGGTCTCATGACGGACGAGAACTACCTTTTTGCCCTCGGCAGCCCACTCCTTCGCGTCAGCGGCGGTGAAAACTACCTGACCGCAGGCTGCGCCGGGGGAGGCGTTGAGACCCTGACCGATGGGCTTGGCCTCAGCAAGCGCCTTGGGGTCGAAGGTGGGGTGGAGAAGAGTGTCGAGAGAGCGGGGGTCTATCATGGAAATGGCCTGCTTCTCGTCTATCATGCCCTCGTCCAGCAGGTCGCAGGCGATTTTCAGCGCCGCGAAGGGGGTGCGCTTGCCGTTTCGGGTCTGCAGCATGTAAAGCTTCTTGTTCTCGATGGTGAACTCCATGTCCTGCATGTCACGATAGTGGTTCTCAAGGTTCTGGGAAATTTCCACGAACTGAGCATAGACCTCGGGCATGGTCTCCGCAAGAGCGGAGATGGGCAGGGGAGTGCGGATACCGGCAACAACGTCCTCGCCCTGAGCGTTCATGAGGAACTCGCCGTCCAGCATCTTTTCGCCGGTGGCGGGGTTGCGGGTGAAGGCAACGCCGGTGCCGGAATCGTCGTTGAGGTTGCCGAAGGCCATCTTTACAACGGAAACGGCGGTGCCCCAATCGCCGGGGATATCGTTCATGCGGCGGTATACGATGGCGCGGGGGTTATTCCAACTGCGGAAAACCGCCTTTACCGCGCCCATAAGCTGGGTCTTGGGATCCTGGGGGAAGTCCTCGCCTACCTTGGCCTTGTATTCGGCCTTGAACTGTTCGGCAAGCTCCTTGAGATCCTCCCAACGCAGGTCAACGTCCTGCTCTACGCCGCGCTGAGCCTTCATTTCGTCGATAAGCTCCTCGAAGTAGCTCTTGCCGACCTCCATGACAACGTCGGAGTACATCTGAATGAAACGGCGGTAGCAGTCCCATGCCCAGCGGGGGTTGTTTGAGCTTCGTGCGAGAGCCTCGACGCCCTCGTCGTTAAGGCCGAGGTTGAGAATGGTGTCCATCATGCCGGGCATGGAGGCGCGGGCGCCGGAGCGCACGGACACCAGCAGGGGGTTATCCTTGTCGCCGAACTTCTGGCCGGACATCTCCTCCAGCTTTTCCACGTATTCAAGTATCTGAGCCTGAATTTCCTCGCTGATGGTCTCGCCGTCGTTGTAGTACTGGGTGCAGGCCTCGGTGGTGATGATGAAGCCGGGAGGAACGGGCATACCGAGATTGGTCATCTCGGCAAGGTTGGCGCCCTTGCCGCCCAGCAGCTCACGCATGCTGCCGCTGCCTTCGGAAAACAGATAAATATATTTATGAGCCACGATTATTCGTCCTTTCCAATGCGCCGCCCGTCTGCGGCTGTGTATGAAGGTTGGGATTTGGAAAATTGCAAAAAAGCTGTATACATACTCATTATACGCTTCCCGGCTTGATTTCGCAATCTTAATGAAGCGGAAACTTGGCTGAAATAACTCCAAAATTTTTGCAAAATTGGGGGCGATTTTTGCGACAATGCCTAAAAATGCGGCTTTTTACCCTTAAATTAAGTTTTGACAAAAATACGTGTGGGGTGAGCGTGTTCGATTTAACGGCGTTTTGAGGGCTTAAAAAGGGGATTTTAGGCAGTCGGTCGGATTTTGAAAGATTATGAATATAATATTTCAAAATTTTGCGGGGGAGGGTACGACGCTTGCGGAACGGTCAAGACTGTTCCCTGCGTCCCACGAATGAAGTGAAATCAAGTTTGTAGGGAACAGGTCTGCCTCCGCTTTTAACGATACTGCCGGAAGTAAACCAACATAGCGGAATGGGCAGGCCCATTCCCTACGAAGGCGTTTTGGGATTTTTGCGTGTTATCGTTAGTACAGGGGTTATCGTTTCATTTCGGCAGGGGCACGCCCCTGCCCTACGATATAAACGTACATACTAACCGATGAACGTAGGGCTGAGGCGTGCCTGAGGCGCCGCACAAGCAAAACGCCCCTGTTCCGTGGAACAGGGGCGCTCGTATCAATCGACTATTTCGCTTTGCTCCCATGGGAGCTCAAGGCGCAGAATGTCATTTTCGATGACTATGTAGCGCCGGAACCAGAAGAAGGCGAAGATGCACAGAGCCACCGCAAGGATAAGCGCTGCGGCTATCACCCTCAGGGCTATCACCAGCGGTCTGCGGTCGCGGTAGACCCGGGGCTTTTTCATCTGCTTCTCTCTTCGATTGCGGAGATGATGTCTATGCGGCGCTCATGGCGGCCGCCCTCGAACTCGGTGTCGAGGAAGGTCTCAACTATCTTCAGCGCAAGGCCGTGACCCAGCACGCGGGCGCCGAGAGCGAGAATATTTGCGTCGTTGTGGCGGCGGGTCATCTCAGCCATGAAGCAATCGGTGCAGAGAGCCGCGCGGGCGCCGCGAACCTTATTGGCGGCGATGGAGATGCCGATGCCGGTGCCGCAGATGATGATACCGCGTTCACACTCGCCGGAAACTACAGCCTTGGCGACAGCCTCGCCGTAGATGGGATAGTCAACGCTGGCCTCGGTGTTGGTGCCGAAGTCCTTGTAGGCAAGACCACGCTTGTCCAGCAGCTTCTTGATTTCTTCCTTGAGGGCAATGCCGGAGTGGTCGTTTGCAAGAGCAATCATGTTTCTGTTCCTCCTGTATATATATCAGAGTTCAATGAATTCGGGTTTTCTACTATTATACACGCAATAATACTTAAAGCCAAGCCCCTGCAGAAGATTTTTTCCAATGGAAAGACCGCTGCCAACGTGCTCGGTGCGGTGGGCGTCGGAGCCGAGAGTGATTATTTCGCCGCCCATATCACGGTAAAGCGCCAGCAGCCACTTGGCGGGCATGGTCTCGCCAAGGCTCTGTCGCAGGCCGGAGCAGTTGAGCTCTATGCCCTTGCCGCTTTGGGCAAGGCTGCGGAAAAGCTCCGCCAGCCTGTCCCGCCACGGCTCGATGCCCATGTCCGGGTAGAGGGTGCGCATATAGCGCAGGGGATAGCCGATGTGGCCGATAACGTCGAACAGACCCAGACGGGCGGTGTCCTCCAGCTCGGTGACGTATTTGTCAAGGAGTGCGGCACAGCTTTCGCGGGTGGCGTACATTTCGGGACATTCGCCGCCTGCGCGGCCGCAGTAGAAGTCGGGGGTGCTTTCAAGGTTATGCACCGAGCCGATGATGAAGTCCGGCAGCTCGCCTGCGATTTGGCGGGCAATTTCCGGATAGTGGGTGGCTTCGCCCAGCTCCACGCCAAGGCGCAGCATGATATTGTCGCCCGCGGTGGCTTTTGCCTTTTCAAATGCGGCGAAATATTCATCGGGACGCCACGCGAGAGGGTTGTATACGCCGTTTATGTCGTCCAGATCCACGTGGTCGGTGAAGCAGAGACCCGCCAGTCCGGCGTTGGCTGCCGCCAGTGCCATTTCGGCCATTGTGTTTTCCGCGTCGTCGGAATAGGTGCTGTGTACGTGATAATCGTAGAGCATGAGCTTGCCTCCGTGAATTGCCCTGCGGGCATGGAAAGTAATGAAATTCTTCATGGCGGGATATGCGGGGGCATTTATCCGCTGCGCGGATTCCCCTCATCAGTCACTTTACGACAGCTTCCCCCCAAAGGGGGAAGCCGGGGAATTAATCCCAATCTTGGTTAAAAATTGTTATATAGATATCCCGGCAGACTCCTTCGAAATTCTGATGAATATCTCGGTTGGAATAGCGTTTTACGGTGTAACCGGTATTTTGAAGATAGCTATCCCGGTTGGTGGCTCTTTTAAAACCCTCATCTTCATAATGCTGAGTTCCGTCAAGTTCTATGACAAGTTTGGCGGAAGGACAGCAGAAATCAACAATATAGGAACCGAGAGGTTTTTGACGTTTGAACACGACTGGTAATGTTTTGAGGAAATCATACCAAAGGTGACGTTCCTCAGGAGTCATATTTTTCCGCAGCACCTTGGCTGTGGGCAACAGATTTTCCTTATAGTTTCGCTTCATAGTTGCTCCTTTGGTATGGCTTCCCCCTTTTGGGGGGAAGCTGGCATTTGCGTAAGCAAATGACTGATGAGGGGAATGCCGCGAAGCGGCATAAAAGTATTAAATCAGAACGGATAGCGGCCGCCGAACCAGCGGAGGAGGGTGTTGGTATATTCGCGGCTGACGCGGACGCCGGAAAGGACGGGGTAGAACAGCACGAACATCACGATGCACAGGGCGGCAAAGACGAAAATCATGCCGTCGCAGCGGCGCAGGGGACTGAGCCGCAGTCTGCTGCCGTGCTGCAGCCGAAGCTGTTCCTCCTTGGCGCGGCACATGCCCTCCATCTGCCAGCCCACCGCAAGGGCGAGGAATATGGTGCAGGGGAAATAATGATAGATAAAGGCGCAGCGCTCTATGCCCAGCCAGGGCAGGATATTGGAAAGCCAGCCGATAAGGATAAGCATACCAACGGCGTCACGGCGGCGGATAGTGGTGACGGCCAGCGAAATAAGGCAGCCGAGACCTGACCACCAGAACAGGGGATTGCCGAAAGCTCCGAAGGCGGATTTGGTGTTGTCGTCGAAGTATTCAAGGTAATAGAGAATGGGGCGGATATCCAGCAGCCACTGCCACCAGCGGGATTCGTAGGGGTGGGTGGCCTCCAGAGTGGAGTGGTAATTGAACATATAGAGCTGGTTTTCCCAAACGATGTCCAAATACTCCTTTGAGAAAATGCCGCAGCCCTTCACCGCGCCGTAGGGTTGGTAGGAAAGGTAATAGATTACGGCGGGGATAAGCACGAAAAAAGCGATGGAAAGGAGCACCGTTTCGGCAAAGGGTCGCAGCGCCTTTCTGCCCTTATAGCGGAAGAGCATTACCATGCGCAGCAGCCATACCACCGCGAGCCCCGCGCCGCCGTAGAGCACCGACCACTTGCAGGCCGCGCCGATACCGAAGGCGGCGCCTGCGGCGAAGAGCCATGGGGCGGTTTTGGAGTGGGGCGCATCAAGGGGCTGGGTGAACCAGCGGTACATGAGCCAGAACATCAGCAGCACGAAAAAAACGGTATAGCTGTCGATGGTGGCGATGCGGGTCTGCACGAAGTGCATGAAGTCGAAGGCGAATACCACCGTGGTGCAGGCGGCCACGGCTGTGCGCCCGAAGAGATTTTTCAGGAAAATGTAGAGAATGGGCAGCATGAGCACGCCGCAGAGGGTGCCCATAAAGCGCCAGCCGAAGGGGTTCATGCCGAAAGCGCGTATACCCAGCGAAATGATGCCCTTGCCCAGCGGGGGGTGGGAGACCTCGTAGATGGTCTCGCCCATAAGGTACTCAAGTGCCGTGCGGGGGTGGTAAATTTCGTCGAAGTAGGAGCTGGTCATGTAGTTTATGTGCTGGGGGACGGTGTCCTGCTCGTCGGTGAGGGCGTGGTCGCCAAGGAAGGCGGCCAGCGTGCCGTCGGTTTTGCGCACGGCAATTTCGCCCAGGTAGCAGCTGCCGCTCAGCTCGGTGACGCGGATATAGCGGAAGTCGCTCATTACCGGCTCTTCCTTGTACCACTTGAACTGGGCGTTGGAGTCCTGCTCCCACTGACCTTGCTCCACCCATATATCGCCGTCGGAGGAAAGCTCCACGAGATAGCGTCCGGCGGTTACGGCGGAGTAATGCAGCAGACTTTCCGCCTCGGCGGGCTCCGCCAGCTGCAGGGTGACGCTGTTGTCCGTTTCGGTGAAGTGGTAGTAAGTCTCCGGCGCTTTGCTGCTGCCCAGTCCGATGAAGGCAATAATGGCGTAGACAAGGCAAATCGCCGCCAGCGGTACGACGTCCCGACGCTCCATGGGGTGGGGCTTGTGGAAAACGCTGTTGTTTTCGTTCAGGCTGAGCAAACTGCCCACCGGCGCAGGGGCAAAGCACCGCAGGGTAAAGCCCACGGCGCAGGCGGCGACAATTACGGTGAAGATATACGCGACAATGTTCATTGTGTGTCCTCTTGATGAATTGAGAATTGAGAATTGAGAATTGAGAATTGAGAATTGAGAATTGAGAATT
>CAYYLZ010000003.1:0-77582 GCA_964472725.1 uncultured Oscillospiraceae bacterium | reverse complement strand
TCTGGTTGAGGACCTCACCCTTGTAGATCCAAACCTTAACGCCGATGCGGCCGTAGGTGGTGGCAGCCTCAGCGAAACCGTACTCGATATCGGCTCTCAGGGTCTGGAGGGGAATGGTACCCTCGTGATAGCTCTCGGAGCGAGCGATTTCAGCGCCGCCCAGACGGCCGGAGCAAGCGACTTTGATGCCGCGTACACCCAGTCTCATAGCTCTGGACATGGCGTTCTTCATTGCGCGGCGGAAGGAGATTCTCTTCTCCAGCTGCTGAGCGATGTTCTCAGCGACCAGCTGCGCATTGATGTCGGGCTGCTTAACCTCAACGATGTTGAGGGCAACAGGCTTGCCGATCATCTTCTCCATCTGCAGTCTGAGCTTTTCGATCTCAGCGCCACCCTTGCCGATTACGACACCGGGACGGGAGCAGTGGATATAAATCTTTACCTTTGCGTTATCTCTCTCGATCTCGATCTTGGGAACGCCAGCACCGTAAAGAGTCTTCTTAAGGAACTTACGGATGTTGTAGTCCTCGACTATGAGGTCGCCAACCTTTTCGTTTCTGGCATACCAGCGAGAATCCCAATCCTTGATAACGCCGACGCGAAGGCCGTGGGGATTAACTTTCTGTCCCATAATCTTACTCCTTTTCCTTGACTACTACGGTGATGTGCGACGTTCTCTTGAGAATGCGGGCATAACCGCCTCTTGCTCTGGCCATACCTCTCTTGAGGGTGGGACCGGGGTTAGCAAAAGTCTCGGAGATGTAGAGATTGTCGGGATCCATAGAGTGATTGTTCTCAGCGTTTGCAACGGCGCTGTTAACGAGCTTGAGAAGAAGCTCAGCAGCGGCGTTGGGGGTGTTCATGAGAATTGCGACGGCAGTCTTGGTATCCTTGCCTCTGATGAGGTCACAAACGATCTTGACCTTGCGAGGAGTGATACGGGCATGACTGAGATGTGCTCTTGCTTCCATGTCTGTTCTCCTCCTTATCTAGTAGTCTTGCTGCCAGCGTGACCTCTGTAGGTACGCGTGGGAGCGAACTCACCGAGCTTGTGACCAACCATATCTTCGGTGATATATACGGGAACGTGCTTGCGGCCGTCGTGAACGGCGATGGTGTGACCAACGAAAGAGGGGAAGATGGTAGTAGCTCTGGACCAGGTCTTCAGAACCTTCTTCTCGCCGGCCTTATTCATTTCGTCAACCCTTTTCAGCAGTTCGGGTGCGGCAAAGGGTCCCTTTTTAATACTTCTGCTCATTACTCTTTGCCTCCTTACTTAGCGTTACGATGCTTTACGATGAACTTCTCGGTGCGGTTCTTGGTCTTTCTGGTCTTGTAACCCAGAGCAGGCTTGCCCCAAGGAGTTACAGGGCCGGGACGACCAACGGGGGACTTACCCTCACCACCACCGTGGGGGTGGTCTACGGGGTTCATGACGCTACCGCGAACGGTGGGACGCCAGCCCATGTGACGCTTACGACCGGCCTTACCGATCTTGATGTTCTCGTGCTCGATGTTGCCAACCTGACCGATAACGGCCATGCAGTTGGTGCGGACATAGCGAACCTCGCCGGAGGGCAGTCTTACCTGAGCAAGAGCGCCTTCCTTAGCCATCAGCTGAGCGAAGGTACCGGCGGAACGGACGAGCTGAGCGCCCTTGCCGGGGTAGAGCTCGATGTTGTGGATAATGGTACCAACGGGGATCTCGGAGATAGGCAGGCAGTTGCCGGCCTTGATGTCAGCATTAGCGGAGGAGATGACTTTATCGCCGGGCTTCAGGTCAACGGGAGCGAGGATATATCTCTTCTCGCCGTCGGTGTACTGAATGAGAGCGATGTAAGCGCTGCGGTTGGGGTCGTACTCGATGCGGACTACGGTACCCTCAACATCGAACTTATCGCGCTTGAAGTCGATGATTCTGTACTTGCGTCTGTTGCCGCCGCCGCGGTGGCGGACGGTGATGCGGCCATAGCTGTTGCGGCCGGCGTTCTTCTTCAGAACTTCAACCAAGCTTCTTTCGGGCTTGGCCTTCTTGTCAACACCCTCAAATCCGGACACGGTCATGTGTCTTCTGGACGGAGTAGTGGGCTTAAAAGTTTTTACTGCCATTTAATCACACCATCCCTTCGAAGAATTCGATGGTCTTGGAGCTCTCGGTGAGCTTGACCACTGCCTTCTTCCAGCTTGCGGAGAAACCGGAAGGATAGGCGCCGTTGCGGCGCTGCTTGCCACGAACGTGAGTGGTGGTAACCTTCTCGACCTTTACGCCGAAGATGGTCTCTACTGCGTTCTTGATCTCGATCTTGTTAGCGTCCTTAGCAACCTCGAAGGCATACTTTTTGATATCGGACTGCTCCATCGACTGCTCGGTAACGATGGGGCGGATAATAACATCGTATACTGTTCTCATTAAGCGTAAACCTCCTCAATGATAGAGAGGGCTTCCTTATCCACGATCAGGCTCTTGGCATTCATGATGTCGTAGACGTTCCACATGACCTTCTTCTGATTGTCGTTTGCATCAGAGTAAGCGAAAGTGGTGTTGACACCGGGAATGTTGCGGGAGGACTTGATTACGTTCTCCTGAGTGCCGTTGGTAACGACCATGGACTTACCCTCGGCGTTAACTGCAGCGAGGAACTTTGCGAAATCCTTAGTCTTGATGGCATCCATCTGGAGACCGTCAACAACGATAACGTTGCCGGCAGCTGCCTTGATGGAAAGCGCGCTTCTGATAGCGAGCTGCTTTACCTTCTTGTTAAGGGAGTATCTATAGCTTCTGGGCTTGGGAGCGAAAGCAACACCACCGTGGGTCCATACAGGAGAACCCTTGTAGCCAGCGCGTGCGCGGCCGGTACCCTTCTGTCTCCAGGGCTTCTTGGTGGAGTAGGAAACTTCACCCTTGGTCAGAGCGCTCTGGGTGCCCTGTCTCTGGTTTGCAAGGTAGTTCTTTACGTTCTCGTGCAGAACTGCAGCGTTAGGCTCGATTCCGAAAATGGCCTCGGAGAGCTCGATTTCACCAACCTGCTCGCCTGCCATATTAAACATCTTAGCTGTAGGCATTTCAAAAACTCTCCTTTCTTAGGCTTTTCTTGCAGAGGCCTTCTGGGGATTTCTACCGGAGGCCTTCTGGGGATTGTTGCTGATGGTGGTATCGGTGTTCTTGACTCTGTTGTTCTTAACAGTGTTCTTGATGTAGACGATACCGCCCTTGGGGCCGGGGATGGCACCCTTGACTGCGATCAGGTTCATCTCTGCGTCGACCTTGACAACGTCGAGGTTTTCAACAGTAACCTGGTCAACACCCATGTGACCGGCGCCGATCTTGCCCTTGAAGATGTGAGCAGGATCGATGGGACCCATGGAACCGGCGTGACGGTGAACAGGGCCGCCACCGTGGGATTTCTTCTGGATGTGAGCACCGTGGCGCTTTACGACACCGGCGAAGCCCTTACCACGGCTGATACCGGTAACGTCTACCTTATCGCCAGCGGCAAAAACGTCTGCCTTGAGGATGTCGCCTACGTTCATGGTGGTGGTGTCCTCAAGTCTGAACTCCTTGAGGTACTTTACGGGAGCTGCGCCAGCCTTCTTCAGGTGGCCGAGCTCGGGCTTGTTGAGGTCGTTCTCCTTGACTTCTGCGAAGCCGAGCTGAACGGAAGCATAGCCTTCCTTCTCAGCGGTCTTCTTCTGAACGACCGTGCAGGGACCGGCTTCGATAACGGTTACGGGAATAACCTTGCCGGTCTCATCGAAAATCTGGGTCATGCCGACTTTCTTTCCGATGATTGCCTTTTTCATCTTATTTCCTCCTTAAAGGTTATTGGTTGACCTCCGGTTCTTTCGTCCGTGGCCAACTTGACCCGTCCGTCCCGCAAGATGACGGACTGTGGTGCAAGCAAATTAATGTGGGATTGCTTCTTAGAGCTTGATCTCGATCTCAACGCCTGCGGGAAGCTCGAGGGACATGAGAGCCTCAACGGTCTTCTGGCTGGGGTCGATGATGTCGATAAGTCTCTTGTGGGTTCTGCGCTCGAACTGTTCACGGCTGTCCTTGTACTTGTGTACTGCGCGCAGGATGGTTACGACTTCCTTCTTGGTGGGAAGGGGAATGGGGCCGGAAACCTTAGCGTCGGTACGCTTAGCGGTCTCTACTATTCTCTCAGCACTCTGGTCGATGAGCTGATGGTCGTAAGCCTTGAGTCTGATTCTGATGGTCTTGTTTGCCATGGTTTTGTTTTCCTCCTGTTGTTTGTACGTTTGGTTGGACGCACCTGAGAAATTTTTCGTCCCCGCCGCCGTGCGTATCACTCTCCGGCAGAAGTATAGCCGGCATATTTAGCCGGCTAAATTCTGACGCAGCGATATACTAAAAGCGCGTCAGCACTGCATTCCCGGTGGTTTTCCCGGGGACAGATATTCTCCAGCCGCCCGATTATCGGACATACTCCACGGAAGTTACCTCGGAAACCGCCCGAGCAATCTCCCGCTTCATCGCATTTGGGCTCGCAAAAGCCCCGCGCTCTAACGCGCCCTTGTAGAGTACCAAAAAATCTGCCTATTGTCAACTATTTTTTTCATTTTTTTATTGTTATTTCATTAATCAGCATTTTGCCCTAAGCAGAACAAAATATACCCTGTCTTTTATGCTTTTTTACCGCATCTCACATACATTATATATACATACATTATATATAATATGTATCAGCGTTTTTGGAAGAGAAGTTCTATCATGCCCTCGCCCTCACGCAGGGCGTCGGAGGATATGGCAGCTTTCATATATCCGTATTCGTCCTTTATTCCCCGGGCGTGGGGCACATTCATTGCGCCCGCGTCGCTGCCGGGAGCCGCCACGCCGCCAATGTAATTCAGACGGGCAAGGTCAAGGGCGTGCTGCTCAGCGATACGGCGCAGCACCTGGTCGGGAAACAGGCCGCTGCCGATAAGATTGCATATAGGCGCAAAGGTAGGCACCCATACCGTATCGGAGGCGGCAAGATCCTGCAGCGCCTGCTCATCGGGATAGAAGCCGTGCTCTATGCTGTCCACTCCGGCAGCAACAGCAACCTTGATATTATCCGCGCCGTTGCAGTGAGCCATCACAGCAAAACCCTCGCCGTGGGCAATGTGCACCATCTCGCGAAGTTCCTTTTCTTCAAGAGGCTCGCTGGTGAGCTTGCCGTACTCGTTGAAGTCAAGAATGCCGGTAGCCATTATTTTAACGAAGTCTCCCCCCTGCCCTTTCACTTCGCTCACAAGGGCACGGTACTCTGCCATTGTTTCAAAGGCGCGGCCAAGCATATTGCCGTAGCGGCCCTTGCGGTGAATGGCAAAACAGGGCGTGCGGAAAGTCATTCCGTACTCAGGGGCAATGCGGGCCGCAAGAACGGACACACCAAACTTATCGCCGCCGTCGCGGATATAGCCAACGCCGGCCTTTTTGTACTCTTCAAGCTTTGCACGCACCCAACCCTCGTCAGGAGCCTTTGCATGGCGAGCCTGAGCCTCCTTCTGACTTACTCCGTCCAGCATTATATGGGCATGACATTCATAAAGCATAACTTCATCTCCATACGACAAAGAGGTCGCCTATTGGCGACCTCTTAATCTATAAGAATTAATAGTATCTCTTATTCTTATTCTTTCTTGCGGCCTCAGACTTCTTGCGGCGCTTAACGCTGGGGCTCTGGTAGTACTCCTTCTTTCTCAGATCGGAAAGAACACCAGCCTTAGCACAGTTTCTCTTAAATCTTTTCAGCGCGCTGTCAAGGGACTCGTTTTCCTTTACTCTAACTTCAGACATTTATTTCCCTCCCTCCAATACGCCTTATGCCGGCGCTTAAGGGCCTCATTCGGCTTTAACGGTCAGTATTATAATGCAAACCTGCATTATTGTCAATAGGTAATTACGCTTTATTACGCCTGAGGCTTCAAAATAAGGTTGACCAACTTGTTCTTTACAACAATGGTCTTTACAAGCTGCATGCCTTCCATCATCTTTGCGATCTTGGGATCGGCGCAGGCAGCGTCGATGACGGCCTGATCCTCGGAATCGGTGGCGATGGTGATGGTGGAGCGGAGCTTACCGTTGACCTGAACTGCCATGGTCTTTTCGGCCTCTACGGTCTTGCTCTCGTCGTACTCGGGCCAAGACTGAGTGCAGCACATACCCTTGAATCCCAGCATCTCCCAAATCTCCTCTGCGATGTGGGGAGCGTAGGGAGAGAGCATCAGCAGCAGAGCCTTCATATCGCCGCGGCTTACGCCCTTGTCATAGAACTCGTTGACCAGGCTCATAAGAGCTGCGATACCGGTATTGAACTTCATATCGAGAATGTCATCGCCGACCTTCTTGATGGTTCTGTGAATGGAGGCTTCGTTCTCCTTGGAGTAGCCCTCGCCGGTAGCAGACTTGGCGCGCTCGCCAAGGTTCCATATACGGTCAAGGAAACGTTTACAGCCCTTCACTGCATCGCTGGACCAGGGCGCAGCCTTCTCGAAGTCACCGATGAACATGATGTACAGACGCATAGTATCAGCGCCGTACTGGTTGATGATATCGGTGGGGTTGACCACGTTGCCGCGGGACTTGGACATCTTCTCGCCGCCCTCGCCAAGGATCATACCGTGGCTGGTACGCTTTGCGTAGGGTTCCCTGGTGGGAACAACGCCGATGTCATAAAGGAACTTATGCCAGAAGCGGGAGTAGAGCAGATGCAGAGTGGTGTGCTCCATACCGCCGTTATACCAGTCTACGCGATTCCAGTACTCAAGAGCTTCCTTGGAAACGAGAGCATCGTCATTCTTGGGATCCATATAGCGCAGGAAGTACCAGCTGGAACCAGCCCACTGGGGCATGGTATCGGTCTCGCGCTCGGCAGGTCCGCCGCAGCAGGGGCAGGTGGTCTCAACCCAGTCTCTCATCTTTGCGATGGGAGATTCGCCGTTATCGGTGGGCTCATAGGAGTCTACCTCGGGCAGCAGCAGGGGCAGCTGGCTCTCATCAAGAGGAACGTAGCCGCACTTCTCGCAGTGGATAACGGGAATGGGCTCGCCCCAGTAACGCTGACGGGAGAATACCCAGTCGCGGAGCTTGTAGTTGACCTTCTCGGAGCCGATACCCTTATCAGCCAGCCACTTGGTAATGGTCTTCTTGGCCTCGGTAACGTGCATACCGTCAAGGAAGCCGGAGTTGACCATGATACCGTCCTCGGTATCGGTATAGGCAGCCTCTTCAACGTTGCCGCCCTTTACTACCTCGACGATGGGGAAGCCAAACTTCTTTGCGTACTCCCAGTCGCGCTCGTCGTGGCCGGGAACCGCCATGATGGCACCGGTACCGTAGGTAGCGAGAACGTAGTCGGAAACGCAGATGGCGATATTCTCGCCGGTTACAGGATTGATGGCGGAAACGCCCTTGAGGGTAACGCCGGTCTTTTCCTTATTGAGCTCGGTACGCTCGAAATCGGACTTGCCTGCGGCCTGAGCCTTATAGGCCTCGACCTCTTCAGCGTTCTCCAGTACATCTATCCACTTATCGAGCATTGCGTGCTCGGGGGAGATAACCATATAAGTAGCGCCGAAAATAGTATCGGGGCGGGTGGAGAATACGCGAAGCTTGTCGCCAGTGGTGGTTTCAAAGTCGATCTCAGCGCCGGTGGAGCGACCGATCCAGTTGCGCTGCTGGATCTTTACGCGCTCGATGAAATCCAGGTCGTCCAGATCGTCGATAAGGCGCTGGGCGTACTCGGTAATCTTCAGCATCCACTGGCTCTTCTCGCGACGGACAACAGGGCTGCCGCAGCGCTCGCAGACATTGTCCACAACCTCTTCGTTTGCAAGAACGCACTTGCAGGAGGTACACCAGTTAACAGGCATCTTTGCCTTGTATGCCAGTCCCTTCTTGAACAGCTGCAGGAAGATCCACTGAGTCCACTTATAGTACTCGGGATCGGTGGTGCAGATCTCTCTGTCCCAGTCGAAGCTGTAGCCGAGGCTCATAAGCTGCTCACGGAAGTGGTTTACGTTCTTCTCGGTGACTGCCTTGGGATGAATGTGATTCTTGATGGCGAAGTTCTCTGTGGGCAGGCCGAATGCGTCGTAGCCGATGGGGAACAGAACATTGTAGCCGTCCATTCTCTTCTTACGGGAAACTACGTCCATGGCGGTGTAGGGACGGGCGTGACCAACGTGCAGACCGTTGCCGGAGGGATAAGGGAACTCAACCAAAGTGAAGTACTTAGGCTTATCGTTGCCGGTCTCGGCGGCAAATACCTTCTCCTCTATCCACTTCTTCTGCCATTTATTTTCGATTTTATGGAATTCGTATTTCATTATCGCAGAACTTCCTTCCGTTTATTCGTTGGGAGTGGTCAGATAGCTGATGTCAACCTCGGGAGCATCGCTCCAAAGGCGTTCAAGGTCATAGAAGCCGCGGGCTTCCTCAAGAAATAGGTGAACGATGACACAGCCGAAGTCCATGAGGACCCAGCCTCCGTCGCGATAACCCTCAACTCTGCGGGGAGCCTCGCCCAGCTCGGTGAGCTTTCTGCCCGCCTCGTCAGAAAGACTCTTTATCTGGCTGGTGGAGCCGGCGGTGCAGATGACAAAATAGTCCGCAAGGACGGTGATATCTCCGGTCTGCAGAACGGTAATGTTTCTTGCTTTCTTGGAGTCAAGGGCCTTGACTATATTTTCCATTACTTCTTTTGTACTAAGCATATATTTTTCTCCTTTGTTTTGCGGCTTACCATATATCGGTGGGGCTGCCGCCGCCAAGTCCGCCGCCGCTACTGTCGGTGTCTTCCTCTTCGGGTTCGTCACTGGGCGTGGGTTCCTCGCCGGACTCGGTGCTGGGTTCAGTCTCGTCTTCCGCCACTTCGTCCCAGGGAGACTCACTTTCCTCCGGTTCAGGCTCGGTGGAAGGTTCGGGGCTGGGCTCTGCACTGGGTTCGGTGGACGGTTCTGCACTGGGCTCTGCACTAGGTTCGGTGGACGGTTCTGCACTGGGTTCGGCGGAGGGTTTAGGACTGGTCTCTGTACCGGGTTCAGTGCTGGGCTCGGGCTCAGTGGTTTCTTCCTCGTCCTCATCGTCGGGGACTACGGGGGTAGTGTTGTCGTAGAAGGACTCATATCCGCCTGCGATAGCTCCGGCGGTAGCATAAAGATTTCCGTCCTCATCTCTGGTAAGAACATTCAGGTTCTCTGCCTTTACGGGAGCCACGTAGGGATTGAGGGTGCTGTTTATCATAGCTACCCAGCGGTCAAGGTAGATGGTGCAGTAGGACAGGCCTCTTACACTGTCATTATAGTTCGCAGGCATGGTAGCAAAGCTGATATCGGAGGGGGAAAGCTTGAGCATCTCCTGACCGTACCACACGATATTGCCGAGAGAAAGATCGGTGGTTACGTAGGTCTTGAATATCTCTGCGTAATCGTCGATGTTGGTTGCCAGATTGTTCATGGACAGGCACTGCTTTGCAAGCGCCATAAGGAAGTCCTGCTGGACCTGGATTCTCTTGATGTCGCCTGCAACGTAGCCGCTGCGGAAGCGGACAACGCCCTCAGCCTGCTCAGGTGTGAGCAGCTGATAGCCTTCCTTGATATCAATGACCAGGTTCTGAGTGGGGTCGCCGTACTTCATATCCTGGGGCACGTCAAAGTAAACGCCGCCGATGGCCTGAACGAGAGCCTTGAAGCCGGCGAGGTTCACGCTGATATAGCTATCGATATCAAAGCCAACGATATCGGAAATACCGGCCATAAGACCGTCTATCCCGTCATCGCTGAAGGCCTGAATGGTGTTGACCTTCTTTACAGGCCAATCTACGTTGACCATGGTATCACGTGGAATACTTACAAGGTTAAGCTTGTGGTTTACGGTGTCAAGGCGTCCGACAATAAGAGTATCGGTATTGCCGTAGCCCTTGTCGTTGCCTACCACCAGGAAGGTATACATACCCTCCTGACGTACATTTTCAATGGGCGTTCTGCTGGGCGTAGGGCTGGACTCCACATCGGACTGAGGAGAACCGCTGACGACAACTTCGTTATTGCCCGGGGTGGGGCTGGGATTTACGTCCGGAGGAACTACGGTCATCTTATAGAATACTATCGCGGCCGCTATAAGCAGGACGATAACTATAAAGGTGACAAGGCGGGTAGTCACCTTGCGGCGCTGATATCTTTCGACCTCTTCTTCAATGCGCTTGCGCTCCTCGGGGGTGCGGGTGCGATGTACCTCGGGGTCGATGGCAGCCTTGGCCTTTTCTATGCGGCGCTTGGCAAGCAGGCCTATAAGGCCGCCCTTGCTGCCGCTCTCGGTCTTTGTGCTCTTGTTTTTTTCTTCAACAGGCGCGCTTTTCACGCTTGTGGTTTTCTTACTGGAATTGCCAAAAAGTTTCATAATTCTCCCACTCCCTTTAGGGGTCACAGTCCTCGCCGGCGAAGACTCTCTTCTATGTATTCCAACGCTCCTGAGGATCTCGGATGCGGCACGATGTTCCGCGCCCGCATATCCTCTATACTCATGCGCAGACCCAGCCGCAGCGCCTGATCTATGTCCTCATAGGCCAGCCTGCGCAGCTCGTCCACGCCCTCAAAATCTCTGTTAGGTTCCATGTAATCGGCTATGTAGATTATTTTCTCCAGCATGGTCATATCCGCCCTGCCGGTGGTATGCCAGCGGATTGCCTCTCGCACCTCGAGTGAAATACCGAACTCAGCCCACGCCATGTCAGCACCGGTTTTTGAATGGAGCAGCTTCGGCGCTTCCAATTCAAGCGCATCTGTCACTGTACCATATTTTTCACATAATATCAACTGTTCATTTGCGCTGCACTTCTTTGTTATATCATGCAGTATGCCCGCCGCCGCGGCGGAATAAACATCTTCGCCCCAACGCTGAGCAAGACGCACAGCCTCCTGCTCGCACCCCAATACATGGGGCACACGCTTTGGTGCAAGCAGCTTTATGGCCTCTTCTCTCAGCCAGTCAAGCTGGGCTCTGACTCCGTACAGTCGGTTTTTGACGATATAGTCGTATACCTCCGGCGAAAGCAGCTCCCTGCCCTCGGCGTTTTCCAGCCGTTGACGCAGTTCGGTGGAGGACACCTCAACCGGACGCTCGGGTATGAACTCCACTGTGGCAGCCCATTCATGGCGCATAAACTCCACATAGTTTCTGAGCTTTTCCGATTCATCAGCTCGGTCTGCCACGGCGAACCCCACCTCGGACAGCAGGACATCGAACCTGTACCAGCTTTCAAGGCTGAAGAACATATCTCCGCCCATTATCAGCCACAGCTCGTCCTCGGGGTATTTTTCCCGCAGAGCCATCACGGTGTCCACGGTATAGCTTCTGCCGCCCCGGCTCAGCTCGATATCGCATACCTCCGCCTTGTCAACTTTCCCGAAAGCCAGCCGCGCCATCTCAAGCCGCTGCTCTGCCGTGGCAGTACCCGCGGGCAAATCCTTATGGGGAGGGGTGGCCGTGGGAATGACCAGCAGCTTATCGAAAGCCAAGGCTTTGACAGCGTCGCCGGCTGCTTTTATATGTCCTGCGTGCGGGGGGTTGAACGTTCCGCCATATATGCCGATTTTCATATCTCAACCTCCTGTATCGGGGTTTTCTCTATTAAGGCAGCGGTAGTTGAAGCCGTTGCCTTACTTAACCAGCTTTATCTTGGGGTCCTTGTCATTTCTCTTGTAAATCACGAAGCGGCTGCCGATAACCTGCACGCCCTCTGCGCCGGTCTGCTCAGCCAGCTCGTCGCAGGCCTCGCGGGCGGTGAGCAGGGAATTTTCCTGCACCTTGCACTTGATAAGCTCGCGAGCCTTCAGGGCGTCTGCGGCCTGCTTTACTACATTCTCGGTAACGCCGCTCTTGCCGATATATACGATAGTGTCCTCGCTGTTGGCAAGGGCGCGAAGCTGAGCTCTCTGTTTACTGGTCAGCATATTTTTTCTCCTTAAAGTATTCCGTAAGTTTTTCTTTCATTGCTCTCAGCGCTCTGCCACGGTGAGAAACGCTGTTCTTTTCTTCGGCAGTCACCTGGGCTAAAGTACGGCCAAACTGCTCCATATAGAAAACGGGGTCGTAACCGAAGCCGTTCTCGCCTATGGGTTCGTAGGTCAAGGTGCCGTGGCATTCGCCAAGTGTGGTGAGCACATCGCCGTTGGGGAATGCTACCGCTATAGATGAGACGAATTTCGCCGCGCGATGTTCCTCGTTTTCCATATTTTTGAGCAGATATTCCACTCTTTCCTCATCGGAGCCGCAGTCACCGTAGCGTGCGGAATAAATTCCGGGTTCACCGTTCAGTGCGTCAACGGCTATGCCGGAGTCATCGGCTATGGCAGGAAGTCCGGAGGCCTCCATTGCTGCCTTCGCCTTGATGATGGCGTTTTCCTCGAAGGTGGTGCCGTCCTCTTCCGGCTCGGAAGCAATGCCCGCCTCCCGTTGGGACATTACTTCGATACCCAGCTCGGAGAGTATCTCTCTCATTTCCTTAAGCTTGCCCTTGTTATTGCTGGCAAGCACAAATTTCAGATCACTCATCAAGCAGCGCCCTCACAAAATCGGTTCCGTCGAAGTCGATAAGATCCTCGGCCTTTTCGCCTACGCCCACAAGCTTTACGGGAATGCCCAACTCGCCGCAGACGGCAAACACGATACCGCCGCGGGCGGTGCCGTCCAGCTTGGTGAGGACAAGGCCGGTAATGTTGGCAGCGTTGGAAAACTGCTTTGCCTGAATAAGTCCGTTTTGGCCAGTGGTGGCGTCGATTACCAGCAGGTTCTCACGGGTGGCTCCGGGCAGTTCACGGTCGATGATGCGGTTTATCTTGGCAAGCTCGTTCATAAGGTTCTGCTTATTGTGCAGACGGCCTGCAGTGTCGCAGATAATAACGTCTGCGCCTCTTGCCTTGGCGGCTGCGATACCGTCGTAGATGACCGCGCCGGGGTCGGAGCCTTCCTCATGCTTTACGATATCGGCTCCCGCTCTCTGCGCCCATATATTCAGCTGCTCGGAAGCGGCTGCGCGGAAGGTATCGCCCGCGCAGAGCAGGACTTTCTTGCCCTCTTTTACGTAGCGGGTGGCAAGCTTACCGATGGTGGTGGTCTTTCCTACACCGTTTACGCCGATAACGAGGATAATGCTGGGAGTGGTATCGGTCTTGATGGAGGTGTCCTCAAAGGTGACTATCTCGGTGAGGATCTTCTCCAGCTCGCTCTTTATCTCTTCGCCGCCACGAACACCGTTTTTCTTTACGATCTCGCGGAGCTTGTCCACGGACTCGGTGGCTATCTCAACGCCTACATCGGCAAGTATGAGAGTTTCCTCCAGCTCATCGAAGAACTCATCGTTGGCTCCGGTGAAGCTGTCGAACATGCCGTGGAGCTGGTTGCTTATATTGTTCCTTGTTTTGGCAAGGCCTTCTTTTATTTTACTGAAAAAGCCCATGTTCTCCTCCAATGTGAATTATGTATCAGAACTTCTTGAGCGCTTCCTCAAGGTCTATGCTCAGCACCTTGGAAACACCGCGCTGCATGGTAACGCCGTAGAGCACGTCGGCGCGCTCCATGGAGCCTCTGCGGTGGGTAATGACAAGGAACTGGGTATTATGGCATATCTTACGCAGGTAATCCGCAAAGCGGCTTACGTTCTTTTCGTCCAGCGCACTTTCGATTTCGTCCAGTACGCAGAAAGGAGTGGGGCGAACCTTCATTATTGCAAAATATATTGCAATGGCAACGAAGGCTCGTTCGCCGCCGGAAAGCAGCGTAAGGGTCTTTTGGGTCTTTCCGGGAGGCTGTACGCGTATCTCTACGCCGCAGCCGAGAACGTCATTGGGGTCTTCAAGCTCAAGGCTGGCGCTGCCGCCGCCGAAGAGTTCCTTAAACGTGACCTGGAAGTTCTCGTTTATGCTGTTGAACTCACGAAGGAATATTTCCTCCATCTCCTTGGTGATGTCGGAGATTATCTTCTCAAGCTCTTCCTTTGCCTTGGTTATATCGTCCCGCTGGTCGGTGAGATATGTATAGCGCTCGTTAACGCGCTCGAATTCGTCGATAGCGCCAAGGTTGGGAGTGCCGAGCGCGCCTATCTCGCGCTTAAGCTCGGAGGCGCGTTTATTTGCCTTGGCTACGCTTTCCAGCTCCTGACGCTGACGCTGAGCGGCGGCACGGCTGAGCTCGTAAGTTTCCCAAAGGCGGTCAACTATCTGCTTCTCCTCCATATCCGCAGCCTGCTTGCGCTGCTCTATGCGGGCAAAGGCACGCTCCAGCTCCACGATTTCGGCGTTCTTTTCCTGAACGCGCTTTTCGTTTCCGCCGCGCTTGGCCTCAATACTGTTCTTGTCAGCCAGCGTTTCGTCCAGCTTCTTCTGTCCCTCGGCGGCAAGACCCTTGAAGTTTTCTATCTGCTCCGCCTTGGCGGCAGCCTCGGTTTCAAGTTCCTTGTTGCGGTCGCGCAGTGCGGTTATCTCCGCATCCTTGCGCTGATGCTCTGTACCAAGAGTTTCAACAAGGCTTTCCCACTCCGCAACGGCGCGGTAGGTAGCCTCACGCTCGGACTTAAGGCCGGTCTCCTCGTTTTTGAGGGCAGCCAGCTTTTCGCCCATTTCGTCCAGCTGAGCTTCAATTTCGTTTTTCGCTGCACCTAGCTTATCAGAAAGGGCGCGCAGCTCTTCCAGTCTTGCCTCCTGCTCTTCGGCCTCGGCAAGAGCTGCTTCCTTTTCACTGCGGCTCTTATCGGCAAGGTTCTCGGTTTCGTCCAGTCCCGCCTCCATTGCGGTGCGGGTATCTTTAAGGGACGCGACCAACACACGGCGCTGCTCCAATTCCGTCTGCTTTTTCAGCAGTTCGTCCTGTATGCGGCGCAGCTCGGTTTCCGCAAGCTCTGCCTCATAATTGGCGGAGGTATACTCTCTGCGGGCTGCGTCAACCTGGATGGTGAGTTCCCTTATCTCGCCCTCCAACTCTTTCTGACGGGAGAGCAGCTTCTCCAGCTCGTTGGCACGGGATATCATACCAACGCTGCGGGCTGCGGAGCCACCGGTCATGGAACCGCCTACGTTCATAACCTGACCGTCCAGCGTGACTATCTTCACGCGCACGGAATGTCTGCGGGAAACGGCGATGGCCGCTTCCAAATCTTCCGCTATGAGCACGCGGCCCAAAAGGCTTTTGAAAATTCCGTCGTAACGCTTATCATAGCTTACAAGGCGGGAGGCCAGACCTATGATACCGTCCTCGTTGAGAATATCCTTTTCGGATACCTCATTGCCCTTTATTGCGGAAAGGGGCAGGAAGGTGGCACGGCCGGCGTCACGGCGCTTGAGCAGGCTGATACCCGCTTTACCGTCCTCTTCCCTGTCAACGACTATATGCTGCACCGAGTCGCCCAGGGCGGTCTCGATGGCAACGGCGTAATCGTCCGGCACCTTCACAAGCTCTGCCACGGTGCCGTGGATATTTCTCAGTCCTCCCCCGCGTTTTTCCTGCATAATGGTCTTTACGGCTCGGGAGAAGCCTTCGTATTCCTTTTTCATTTCGCTCAGCAGAGATGTACGGGAGACTATGCGGCTCTCCTCCATCTGCAGCTGATTTTTCTTTTCCTGAAGCTCCGAAACCGCTGCCTCACGGTTCTGAGAACGTTTTCTCAGACCGGCAATACGGTTGTTGGCGCTCTGCTGCTCTTCCTCGATATTGCGGATAGCCTTCTCGCATTCCTCGAATGCCTCGGTCTCGGCATTAAGGCGCTCGTCGAAGCGGGCAAGCTCCAGCTTTGCGCTTTCGGCACGGCTGAGCATTTCCTCGCCCGATGCGTCCAACGCCTCCCAGCGTGCCTTTGCGGCGGCGGCGGCGCCGGAAACGCGGTTGATTTCCTCCGCAAGACCCTCCAGTTCGCCGTTTTTCTCGTTCAGCTCCAGCTCCTTGAGGTCGATATCGTCAATGACCTGACCGCAGTTTTCGGAAAGGCTGCGTATTTCATTCTCTATCTCAACTATTCTCTCGCGGCGAAGCTCTATCTGCTCGCTGAGAGTGGAATTGCGTTCATCATGTTCCTGCAGCTCACCCTCGAGGCGCTGAGCATTCTTCTCGTTAGCCTCCATATTGGTGCGCAGGACTGCCAGCTCGCTTTCCTTTTCAGCCGCCAGCGCGGTGACCGCGTTTATCTCCTGACGAAGCTTCTCCGCCTCCTCTTCACGCACGCGCATCATCTCAACAAAGCTCTCGGCATTGTCGTAAAGGCTATGCAGTTCCTGTCGTGCCTCTTCTATGCGCTTGCCCGACTCTTCATATTCCTCACGGAGCAGGGCACTCTTCTGCGCCAGCTTGTCCAGATTTTCCATCCAAAGGGAAATTTCCAATCCGCGCAGCTCGTCGCGGAGGATAAGATATTTCTTCGCCACCTCGGCCTGCTGGCGCAGGGGCTCTACAGACAGCTCCAGTTCGCTTATCTTATCGTTGATACGGACAAGATTTTCGTCGGTCTTTTTCAGCTTGCCCTGAGCTTCCTCTCGGCGATAGCGGAAACGGGATATACCCGCCGCCTCTTCAAAGACCTCACGGCGATCGGTGCTCTTGGCGGAAAGTATCTCGTCAACGCGACCCTGACCTATCATGGAGTAGCCGTCCCTGCCCAAGCCTGTATCCATAAACAGGGAGTTTATGTCCTTGAGTCGGACAGAACGCTTGTTTATGAAATAATCGCTGTCGCCGCTGCGGTAGTAACGGCGGGTAACGGTAAGCTCGCCCGGCTCGGCGTCAAATGCGCCGCTGCTGTTATCCAGTATAAGGCTTACCTGCGCAAAGCCCAGCTTCTGCCGGTCGGGAGTGCCGCCAAAGATGACGTCCTCCATCTTGTTGCCTCGCAGCGCTCTGCTGCGCTGCTCGCCAAGCACCCAGCTGATAGCGTCGGATATATTCGATTTTCCGCTTCCGTTGGGTCCCACGATGGCGGTAACATCCTTTTCAAAGGAAAGGCGCACCTTATCGGGGAACGATTTGAAGCCTTGTATTTCCAGCGCTTTTAAATACATCGTATTCCTCGCTTATAATTACTTTGACATATTATTTTATACCTTTCGGAAACATTTTTCAAGGCAGGAGAACGATTTCTCCGTCATTTACTTCGGCTTTTTTTACCAGCAGCTCAGTGAGTCCGAATTTCTCCTTGAGTTTGGCAATATTCTGCCGTTTCTGTCCCGTCATCAGCGACACTCTCGAAGGGTGTACCCCCAGCGCCACTTTGTCCCGGCAGCCGCTTTCTTCTATCAGCTTTTCGGCTTTCTGCAGGTACACTCTTGAATATACCAGTTCGCCCAGCGCCGGGTGATACGCGCCCGCTACTGCTTCGCCCGCGGAAAGGTCGTCGGTGGGATTAAGCCCCAGCCTTATTATGGGCACGCCCGCTGCCGTAAATTCCTTCACAAGCTCCGCGCAGACGCTTACCGAGTCCTCCACAGTATGCTCCTTATACTTTTCCGCCTGCCACAAGTCGTAGAGAGCGGTTTCGCGGATTATTACCGTTGGGTATATGCGCACGCCGTCCGGCCCCAGCTTAATAAGCTCACGGGCGGTCATTATATCGCTTTCCGCGCTGCTTCCCGGCAAACCGGTCATCATCTGCAGCATAAGGTTGAAGCCATGCTCCTTTATGAGTGTTGCCGCCCTGCGGGTATCATCGGCTGTATGACCTCGCCCCGACTTGCGCAGCACCTGCTCGTCCATGGACTGGGAGCCAAGCTCTATGGTCTTCACTCCATATTCACCCAGCAGCGTCAACGCCGCAGGGTCTATCTTGTCCGGGCGGGTGGAAACTCTTATTTCCTCGACAAATCCCTCACGTATATAGGGCTGCGCCGCTTCCAGCAGTTCTCTCTGCTGAGCTTCGGGTATGGCGGTAAAGCTGCCGCCGTAAAAGGCCAGCTCCGCCCCGTCGGGCGTATACTCTTTGGCTTTGTCAAGGGTTCGGCGCACGGTATCTCCATCGGCCGGAGTCAGGCTTCCCGATATTTTCCGCTGATTACAGAAAACACAGTCATTGGGACAGCCCAAATGAGGCACGAACAGGGGAATTATCCTGCGGCGAGGGTTCATTTGCCGCCCTCCGCCTTGATTTTCTCCAGCGCGTTCTTCGCCGCGTTCTGCTCCGACTCTTTCTTGGTGCGTCCACTGCCACGACCCATCACTTCGCCGCAGACGAGAACCTCGGCGGTGAACACCTTGTTGTGGTCGGGGCCGCTTTCCCCTGCCATGCGGTACACGGGCGACTCGCCGCCGCCCTTCTGCACATGTTCCTGCAGCAGGGTCTTATAATCGTGGCTGCCCTCTTTTGCAGCCTTGGCAGCCTCGGTAAGAATGAAGCCGTAAACGAATTTCTTGGCGGCTTCCGCGCCGCCGTCCAGATAAATTGCCGCAAGTACAGCCTCGACCGCGTCGGCGGTTATGGAGGGTCTTGTTCTGCCGCCGCCCAGTTCTTCGCCGCGGCCAAGGCGCAGATATTCGCCCAGTCCCAGTTTTTCCGCCACGCGCGCAAGGCTCTGCTCGCAAACCAGCTCAGCGCGTATCTTAGTCATTTCGCCCTCGGGCTTATCGGGATAAGTGCCGAAAAGGTACTCGGCGGTAAAGTAGCCCAGAATGGAGTCGCCAAGAAATTCAAGGCGCTCATTGCAGCCCAGTCTGCCCTTGCCGCGCTCGTTGGAATGGGAGCTGTGGGTAAGAGCCAGTTCAAGAAGGCCGGGGTCCTTAAAGGTATAGCCTATGGTCTTTTCAAGCTTTTTCATTGCCTGACGCCTCTCCTCTTGCAAATTTTTCTCAGGTTTTATAAAACCACACATGCGGAGAAGCCCCTCAGGGCCTCTCCGCTGTAATGTTACGCCATATTTGCTTCCGCCTCGGGCACTTTCATATCCGCAAGGCGCTTATTTATCTCCTCCATGGTATCGGAGGAAGCTACGGCTACCGCCTGCTCAATGGCAGAGCAGATGTCAGCCGCCTTGGAAGAACCGTGAGCCTTTACAACAGGCTTGGAAATGCCAAGCATTATGCTGCCGCCTACAGAGAGCTTATTCTTCAGCGCCTTGAAATCATTCTTGATGACCAGTGCCGCCAGCTTATTCTTGGTGCTGCCGTAGAAGATGCTCTTCAGTTCGGACATGAAGAAGGAGGCCATACCTTCAAGGGACTTGAGCATAACGTTTCCGGTAAAGCCATCGGTCACTACAATGTCCACCTTGCCGGAGAGCACGTCGCTGCCCTCCACGTTGCCCACGAAGTTTATCTTGCCGTCCTTTGCCGCAGCAGAAAGGAAGGCATAGACCTCTTTCTGCAGCTTGCCGCCCTTGGTTTCCTCCGCGCCGTTATTGAGAAGGCCGACCTTGGGGTTATCCAGCTTCAGAGCGTACTTGGCATAAGCGTATCCCATGAATGCAAACTGCACCAGATACTCGGCAGTGCAATCCACGTTTGCGCCAACGTCCAGCAGGATAGCCTGACCGCCGGTGGCGGTGGGAACAGTGGGGCTGAGAGCCGCGCGGCGGATACCACGGATACGCTTTACGATAAGGGTAGCGCCGGAAAGCAGCGCACCGGTGCTGCCGGCGGACACGACCGCGTCACCCAGCCCGTCACGGAGCATATTGAGCGCTACGGTCATGGAAGAGTCCTTCTTCTCACGGCAGGCCTTGGCAGGATCGTCCTCCATGGTGATGACCTGACTTGCGTTTACGATGGAAACACCGTCGGGCAGGTTGTCCATGCCAAGCTCCTGGAAACTGCGGAGTATTTCCTCTCCGCTGCCCACGAGAATGATATCCACACCCAGCTTATTGTGGGCATCCACCGCACCCTTGACTATTTCAAGAGGCGCGTTGTCGCCGCCCATAGCGTCGATAATAATCTTCATTACTTTTCCTCTCCACCAAAGCCCATTTCCTCCAGTCGCTTGAGGGCGCGTTCGGAAATGGCAAGGTTTTTGTTTCTCTTACCCTTGACCTTGTAGCCGAGGGGTTCCATAATGCCGAAGTTTACGTTCATGGGCTGGAAATTGCCCACGCTGCCGCCGCTTACATACTCAGCAAGAGCGCCGATGGCGTTCTCCCTCGTAAACTTGGGACAGGGCTGACCGAGGATCTCCATAGCGGTGGTGATACCAACCAGCATACCGGAGGCGGCGGACTCAACATAGCCCTCCACACCGGTCATCTGTCCGGCAAAGCGGATACGGGGCTCACTTTTGAGTCGGTAGCAGTTATCCAGCAGACCGGGGGAATTGATATAAGTATTGCGGTGCATTACGCCGTAGCGCATGAACTCCGCCTCACGCAGAGCGGGGATCATGGAGAATACTCGCTTCTGCTCGCCAAAGGTCAGGTGGGTCTGGAAGCCCACTATATTATACAGAGTACCTTCTCGGTTATCCTTACGCAGCTGAACAACGGCGTAGGGATCACGACCGGTCTTGGGGTCAGGCAAGCCAACGGGCTTCAGCGGGCCGTAGCGCAGGGTGTCCACGCCACGGCGAGCCATTACCTCGACAGGCATGCAGCCCTCGAAAACGCCGCCGTCGTCAAAGCCATGCACCTCCGCCTCCTTGGCGGCTACAAGCTCCGTCCAGAAGGCCTGATACTCCTCCTGCGTCATGGGGCAGTTTATATAGTCAGGAGTACCTTTGTCATAGCGGGAAGCGAAATATGCGCTGTCCATGTCTATGCTTTCAAAGGTAACGATGGGCGCTGCCGCATCGTAGAAATTCATGTACGCCTTTTCCGCCGGGAACAGGCCGCGGATAGTGTCGCTGAAAGCGTCGGAAGTAAGGGGGCCGGTTGCGATAATGACCGTTCCCTCGGGTATCTCCGTTACCTCGCCCTCGACTACCTCTACAAGCTCATGGCCACGCAGCTTCTCGGTTATGGTCTTTGCGAAGTTGACACGGTCAACCGCAAGAGCAGAGCCTGCCTCCACCCTGTTCAGGTCGGCGCTCTCCATGATAATAGAGCCGATGCGGCGCATTTCTTCCTTAAGCAGACCAACGGCGTTTGCCAATTCGTCGCTGCGCAGAGAGTTGGAGCAGACCAGCTCCGCAAAATCATTTGATACGTGGGCGGGGGTCAGCTTATGGGGCTTCATTTCCATAAGCCGCACGGGAATACCACGCTTCACAAGCTGCCATGCAGCCTCGCAGCCGGCAAGGCCCGCGCCGACAACAGTTACTTTTTTCATCACTTTTCCTCCGCCTCGCCCTTCTTGGATGACTTCTTCGCAGTGGTTTTCTTGGCAGCGGGCTTGGCGCTTTTCTTTGTGGTTTGGGCTTCCGCCTCAGCGGTTTCACCCTCCTCAGTCTTTTTCTTACGGTAGCCGCGCTTGTCCTCCGGCAGGAAGTTGACGCAGCTTTCATTTATGCAGAAGGGCTTATTGAAGCCTCTTCCGGATTTCTTGAACATGGTACGACCGCACTCGGGACAGTTATCCTTAACGGGTACGTCCCAGGTCATAAAGCCGCACTCAGCGCCCTTTTCGCAGGCATAATAGGCGTAGCCCTTCTTGGAGGTACGCTTCAAAATACGTCTGCCGCACTTGGGACACTGTCCGGGCATCTCTATCACAAGGGGCTTGGTGAAGGTACACTCGGGGAAGCCGGGGCAGGCAAGGAAGCGGCCAAAGCGACCGGACTTGATGACCATGTTCTTGCCGCACACATCGCATTTCTCATCGGTGACTTCGTCCGGAACCTTTATTCTCACGCCCTTGAGGGCAATTTCGGCATCGCTGAGGGACTTTGCAAAGCCGGCATAGAATTCGTCAAGAACGCTCTTCCACTCCTTGGTGCCCTCTTCCACCTCGTCAAGAGTTGCCTCCATCTTGGCAGTGAAGGTAACGTCAACGATGTTTTCAAATCGCTCGGTCATAAAGCCGGTGACTGTCTCGCCGAGAGCGGTGGGCTTGAGTACCTTGCCTTCCTTGACTACGTACTCTCTGTCGAGTATGGTGGACATGGTGGGAGCGTAGGTACTGGGACGGCCGATTCCCTTTTCCTCCATGGCACGAATGAGGGTGTCCTCGGTATAGCGTGCGGGAGGCTGGGTGAACTTCTGCTCCTTAACAATGTTCTGCAGGCTGACCTCCTGCCCCTCGTTGAGGCTGGGCAGGGGACGCTGCTTAAGGTTCGGCTCGTCCTCACCGGAGTCGTAGACCTTGGTGAAGCCGGGGAACTTTATGGCAGAATGGGTGGCGCGGAACATGTGTCCGGCTGAAATAGCGTCTATGGAAACGCTGTCGTAGACCACGTTTGCCATCTGGCTTGCCATGAAGCGGTTCCATATGAGCTTATACAGACGGTGCTGCTCGGGAGTAAGATCCTTGCGCACACGGTCGGGAGTCAGGTATACGTCACTGGGACGTATGGCTTCGTGAGCGTCCTGAGCTTCTTTTTTGGTCTTGTACACCTTGGGTGTGGCGGGGCAGTATTCGTTGCCGTAGTTCTCCTTGATGAAGCTTCTTGCGGCAGTCTGCGCTTCCTGAGATATGCGCAGGGAGTCGGTTCTCATATAGGTTATAAGACCCACGGTACCTACGTCGCCGATATTGACGCCTTCATAAAGGGTCTGAGCGATGGACATGGTACGGCGGGGAGTCATGTTCAGCTTTCGGGAAGCCTCCTGCTGGAGAGTAGAGGTAATGAAAGGCGCGGAGGGGCTGCGCTGTCTGTCCGCTCTGCGGACGGTGCTGATGCTGAAGGGGGCGTCCTTGATGGCGTTTTCAACCTCGGCAACCTCTTCGGCGTTATGCAGCTCCCGTTTCTTGCCGTTCATGCCGTAATAATGAGCGGTAAAGCGCTCGTCCTCGCCCTCGCCACAGGACAGGGAAACGTCCAGCAGCCAGTACTCCTCGGGCACAAAGGCTCTTATCTCGTTCTCGCGGTCAACTACCATGCGGGTAGCGACAGACTGGACGCGGCCTGCTGAAAGGCCGCGCTTTATCTTCATCCACAGCATGGGGCTGAGCTGATAGCCTACGATACGGTCGAGAATTCTTCTCGCCTGCTGAGCGTCAACCAGATCCATGTCTATAGCGCGGGGATTGGCAATGCTCTCGGTTACGACCTTCTTGGTTATCTCATTGAAGGTAACGCGGCGGGTCTTTTCATCAGGCAGATCCAGCAGCACCTTAAGATGCCAGGATATAGCCTCACCTTCGCGGTCAGGGTCGGTTGCCAGATAGACCATGCTGGCCTTCTTTGCGGCAGATTTAAGTTCCTCTATCTTCTCTTCCCTGCCCTTGATGGGCTGGTAATTGGGAATAAAGCCGTTCTCAATGTCAACACCGATGGTGCTTTTGGGCAGGTCACGGAGATGACCCATGGATGCGGTCACCTTATATTCTTTTCCAAGATATTTTTCAATGGTTTTCGCTTTGGCCGGCGACTCAACTATCACCAGCGCGGCGTTAGATTTTGCCATATTTTCGCTCCTAAACTATATATAACAGCTTCAGCCGCGCCTCATGGGCACAGCTCGAAGCGACTTTCCTCGTTCAGCCGGACGTAGCCTTCAAGCTCCAGCATTGTCAGGTCGGCAAGCACATCCGATGCCTCCCTGCCTGTCAGCTCAATAAGCTCGTCGGTCTGCTTCGCCCCGTCCGTAAGGGCGCGAACGATCATCAGCTCGCCGTCGGAGAGCTGTGCGGAATCGTTCATGTCAATATATTCCTTGTTATTTTGCTTGTCAACAGATTTTTTTGATTCGACCCTATTGTTTTTTTCTTTTTGAGGCTCACCAAGGCGCTTTACAGCGTCCAAAACGGCGAACTTTTTGCTGTCACGACGCTGAATACGCTCCGGGAACTGCCAGCGGTAACAGGAAATTATATCCCAGCCGCTTATGGCGAGGGCAGCGCCGTCACGAATGAGCAAATTAGAGCCGACAAAGTTGGGGTCGTCAATATTGCCGGGCACTACGTAAACGTCCCTGCCCTGCTCCGAGGCTCTGGCGGCAGTTATAAGCGAGCCGCTTTTCTCCGGCGCTTCAATGACCGCAACTCCTACGGATATACCGCTGATTATGCGGTTGCGCTGGGGAAAGGTGGATTTACTGCCCTTGGTTCCGGGCGGGTACTCGCTGATAAGAGCGCCGTTTTTGGCGACAGCATTCTGCAGCTCCGTATTCCACGCCGGGAACACCACGTCTATACCAGTTCCGAGCACGCCCACCACAGGGCCGCCCGCGTCAAGGGCCGCGCGGATAGCGGCTGAGTCGATACCCTCGGCAAGGCCGGATACCACAACACCTCCGCAGCGGGTTATGTCATAGGCAAACCGCTGGGCGCAGCGCTGTCCGTATTGATGCGCTTTGCGGGTACCCACGACGGCGATGCAGGGACTGTCGTCTATTGTAGGCAGCTCACCCTTTACATAGAGCAGCAGTGGGGCGTCGTAAATATTTCTGAGTCTATCGGGATAGTCCGCATCATAAAGGCTCATTATGCGTATACCCAGACTGCGGCAATCCGCCTCTATTTTCTCCGCCGTGTCAAGCCGTTTATTCATCAGCTTCTTCACCTCGGCCTCCCGTGCTTCAGGCACAAGGCGATAATCCTCGGCGGCAGCGAAGTAAAGCTTCTTAACCGAGCCGAAGTGGCGCAGATATTTATGTGCGGCAGCGTTGCTGATGCCGCCGGTCTGTGTAAGCCAAAGCCAGTATTTTACGTCCGACATTATTTATCGCATCCGTTCTCTTTATCTGTTGCGGAACATTTCCCACAATATGACAGTGGCAGCGGAGGCCGCATTCAGCGACTCGCAGCGCTCGCTCATGGGGATTATAACTCTTGCCGCTGAGGCCTCCAGCAGCTGTCGGCTGAGACCGTGACCCTCGTTCCCGATGGCGAAAGCGTAGCTTTCCGGCAGCTTAAGCTCCCGCAGGTCGTAGGCCGTGCTGTCCAGAGCGGCGGCGTATATGGGCAGGCCGATTTCCTCCGCCTGCTCCACAAGGGACTCCACGGGCAGCTCGATTATCTTATGGCGGAACACCGCGCCCATGGAAGCCCGGACAGCCTTGGGGCTGAAGGGGTCGGCGCAGTCACCGGCCAATATCACCGCGCCGCAGTCCAGCGCGTCGGCGGTACGCAGAATAGTTCCCACGTTGCCGGGGTCCTGCATATTTTCCATTATAAGATGTCTGCCCGCTGCAATGGATTCCCACACCTCGGGCATGGCGCAGGTGAACACCACCTCGGGGGCGCTCTTCATGGGTGAAACGCTCTCGATTATATCTTTGGGCACTCGTACCATACGCTCGTATTCCGGCACATCGGGAACATCGCCGCAGAAAAGAACGGTCTTGATCTTCGCATCCCACTTCACGGCCTCGTAGAGCAGCTTATCGCCCTGGCAGAAGTATTCTCCCATTTCACGGCGGTATTTTTTGTCCGCGCCCAGCTTTTTCACATGGGCTATAAGGGAATTTTTGCGGCTGCTTATTTCTTCCATACCTTTTCCTCTTATTCGGCTTCCAGTATTGCGTTAAGGGCACGTACTGCCGCGTCGGTCAGTTCCTGACTGCCCTTTCCGTCAACCGTCCAGTCGCAGATACAGGCAAAGAACTGCTGTTCCTCGGGGATATGCTGCCCCATACGCCACAGCACCGGCACATCGCTCACGTTCATGCGGCGGGGCTCATCTGGATCGGGCGTGAAGCCGTAGTCGGCAATGGGGTCAAAATATTCTCTGTGGCAGTAGGTGGCGGAATACTGCTCGTCCAAAATATAGAGCGTATATTCCGACTGAGCAAAAGCCAGCTGCAGGCGCTGCTGGTTTACCTCAAGGTTCTCCTGGTCTGCCAGATTGATGACCTGCACGTCCATAAGTATCTGACCGTCGCCGTTAACGTCGCCAACCGCAGTTTCTACCACTCTGCGCAGCTCCTCGGTGTCGTTATAGGCAATGGGGTCGTCCATGGCTATGACCATGTGGAAATCGTAGCGGGGCTTATTGGCAGCCTCCACGGTGAGGATTATGGCAACGACAAGGACTACGACGAGCACTATGCTCAGCTTGCCGTAGTGAGGCCAGAACACTTCCTTGAACCAATACCCGAAGCCATGCTCCTTGATGACTTCTTTCATGCCCTGACGTATTTCTTTGCCAACGCTGTGATTCCATTTCTTCGATTTTTCTTTCTTCATCGGTGCACCTCCTGAGCAAAACGCCTCAAAGCGGAGTCCGCTCCGTTTTGAGGCCACACGTCTGTTTCTACACTTGCGTATATATAACGTATATATAATATAGGTATATCCCCTGCGTTGTCAAGCCGTGGTTTTTGAACAGATTTTGAATTATTGGCTGATTTTGGGTCTAATTAAGTCTGTTTAGACGCAAAAACGCTGCTGCCCGCAGGCAGCAGCGTTTGATATATCAGTTTTCGGGAGCGTAGCTGTAGGTCGCATCGTTGTTGATGAAGGTGCACACAGGGACTCTGTAGGTGCCATCCAGGGAAATGTAGCGAAACAGGGTCTTGATGAAAAAAGTAGACCACTCGCGGGCGGGCTCCTCCACCTCATCGGTCTGAGACATTGTCCACAGGGGCACAACTACCTTAAGAGTTTTTATATCCACGGCAACACCAAAGACAACGTCACAAAAATCGAAGGAGCATTCAAAAACCACAGCTTTGTCGTCAAGCTTCGCTTCCGCAGCCAGCGCCGCAGGCAGAGTGCCGGTGGTTATCATCATTCTGCCCAGCACCTCGCCGTTTTCGCGTTCAAACTCGGCCAGCTTGCCATTGTCTTTCAGGCTCTGCTCTATCTGCTCAAACAGTTTTTTATCTATAAGCATTTTCTTTCCGCCTTTCAGATAATTGGAAATAAGCCTGCATAGCATACGCATGCAGGCTTATGTTTTTATTTAGTCCAGGGGCTTCATGGTCGGGAACAGCAGTACGTCGCGAATGGAATCGCAGCCGGTGAGCATCATTACGCAGCGGTCGATGCCCATGCCCATGCCGCCCGTGGGAGGCATACCGTACTCGAGAGCCAGCAGGAAATCCTCGTCCAGCATCTCGGTCTCGTCGTCGCCGCGCTCACGCTGCTCGACCTGCTTCTCGAAACGCACACGCTGGTCGATGGGATCGTTCAGCTCGGAGTATGCGTTTGCCAGCTCGCTGTGGCAGATGAAGAGCTCGAAGCGCTCGGTAAGACGGGGGTCTGCGGGAGAACGCTTGGTGAGGGGAGAAACCTCAACGGGGTACATGGTGATAAAGGTGGGCTGGATAAGCTTTTCCTCAACGCGCTGGTCGAAGCAGGCGTAGAGAGCGTTGCCCCAGGTCTTTTCGGCAGCGTCTGCCAGTTCAACACCCTTGGCCTTGGCGGCGGCAACAGCCTCAGCGTCATCGGTGATGGCGCCGAAATCTATGCCCAGATACTCCTTGACGGCGTCAACCATGGTGAGTCTGCGCCAACCGGGAGTCAGATCGATCTTCTCGCCCTGCCACTCTACCTCGTAGGAGCCAAGGATCTCCTTGGCAGCGCCGGAGAGAACGCCTTCGGCGATATCCATCATGTCGTGGAAATCGGCGTAGGCCTCGTACAGTTCAACAGTGGTGAACTCAGGATTGTGTTTGGTATCCATACCCTCATTGCGGAAGATACGGCCAATTTCGTAAACACGCTCAATGCCGCCAACGATAAGACGCTTCAGGGGAAGCTCGGTGGCTATACGCATATACATGTCGATATCAAGGGTATTGTGGTGGGTGATGAAGGGGCGTGCAGCAGCACCGCCTACGAGGGTGCCGAGAACAGGAGTCTCGACCTCCATGTAGCCGCGGTTATCCAGATAGGCACGCAGGAAGGTTATGAACTTGGATCGGATCTCGAAGTTGCGGCGGCTTGCATCGGACATGATAAGGTCAACGTAGCGCTGGCGATATTTCAGCTCAATATTGGTCATGCCGTGGAACTTCTCGGGAAGAGGACGCAGGCTCTTGGAGAGCAGAGTTACCTTCTCAACGTGGACGGAGATCTCCTCGGTCTTGGTCTTGAAAACAAAACCGGTAACGCCAATAATGTCGCCTATGTCATACTTTCTGAAATCAGCAAACTCCTGTTCGCTGACGGAATCCTTCTTGATGTACAGCTGGATCTGACCCTTATCGTCCTTGATATGGCAGAAAATAGCCTTGCCCATGCCGCGCTTGGACATAATACGGCCGGCAACGGAAACCTGCTGGTTCTCCAGTGCCTCGTAATTTGCCTTTATCTCAGTGGAATATGCGGTACGGTTGAACTTGGTAATGGTAAAGGGGTCGCGGCCCTCGTCCTGGAGAGCCTTGAGCTTATCGCGGCGAACCTGCAGAATTTCGGACAGTTCCTGTTCGGGCTGCTCTGCCGCGGGGGTTCTTACTTCTTCGGACATAGTGATCCCTCTCTTTTTTATCTGGTAATGGAAGTGATCTTGAAACTGAGTACGCCGTCGGGTACTTCTACGCTGACTACCTCGCCAATTCCGTGGCCAAGCAGAGCCTTGCCGATGGGAGATTCCTCGGAAAGCAGACCGTTCATGGGGTCAGCCTCCTGAGAGCCAACTATCTTATATTCCTCGGCATCGCCTTCGCTGCCGTTCTCTATCTCAACAACGGTTACGGTTGCGCCGTGGGACACCTTATCGGTATCGTGGATATCTTCAATAATTTCCGCGTTTTCTATAATATTCTTGATTTCGGCTATCTCGGAGTACAGCTTACCCTGCTCGGTTTTAGCCTCGTCATATTCGCTGTTTTCGGAAAGGTCGCCGTAGGAACGAGCCTCTTTAATGTGCTCTGCTACTTCCTTTGCGCCGTCGGTTTCCAGATATTCAAGTCTCTTTTTTAGTGCTTCAAGCTTTTCTGCACTGATTCTGAATGTTGCCAATTTAAGTCTCCCTTTCTTCGGCGGCTTCGGCCGTCCCAATTAATTCGCTATTATACTTATATTGTAAAAACCTGTCAAGGACTTTTTCTGTATTATTCGGTCGCATACTATTTAAATATCTCCAGTGCCGCCTGCAGCTGGGGGTCTTCCTCCGCAGGAAGCATATCGTAGTACAGCAGCGTCCAGTGTTCTTCCTCGATATCCACCTGAATGTCCGGAGTTATGCCCTTGTCCGCCAGCGAAACACCGTTGGGAGTGAAATACTCCTTGGCGGAAATATGCACCGCGCTTCCGTCGGAAAGCATTATGGTTCGTTGGGCGTAGCCCTTGCCTGTGGTCTGCTCGCCTACCACCGTTGCCCAGCCGTATTCCTGCAGGGCTGCGGCGAAAAATTCCGCGGCGGAGTAGCTTTCCGAGTTTACCAGCACGGCCATCGGCATTTCGACGCAGCGGGCGTCGGAGCGCTCGGCTTCCATTTCTCCGTCCTTCACCTTGGACAGGAATATGTCGCCCTCCGGAAGCAGGTAATCAAGGGCGGGCAGCAGCTCGTCCAGCTGACCGCCGGGATTGAATCGTAGGTCGAACACCAGTCCGGCGGCGCTCTGCTCCATAAGTTCCATGCAGGCCGCTATAAGCTGATCCGCGGATCTTGCGTCGAAGTTCTTGACCTTGATGTAGCCTATGCCGTCCATCATTTCATAACGTACGGGGTCTACCTGAATGAGTCCTCCGGCGAGGGTATACTCGTTGACAACGCCGTCCTCCAGTATGCTCAGCACCACCTCACCCTCGGCAATTCCTGCCTGAACAAGGCTCTTGACCTCGGTGGTATCCATTCCGGCAACGCTCTGTCCGTCAATGGCCTGCAGCTGACCGCCGGGAAGTATTCCCGCCAGCGCTGCCGGCGAATCCGGTTCTACGCCCTGCACGGTTATGACATCGTCAATCTGCTGCACGGTAAGACCTATCCCGTAATACTCATTGTTCGAGTCCTGCAGATATTGCTGCAGATACTCCTCTGTGAGATAGTATGACCATCGGTCGCCAAGGGCATCTACCATTGCCGCTGCGGCATATTCTTCCAGCTCTTCCATGTCGTACTCGCCAACGTAAAGCTGGTCTATAACTTCCATGACTTCGTCGATTTTCGTTTTTTCGGGTATCAGACCGCTCATGATGAAGCATGCCGCGGCGAAGGCCAAAAAGGCGGCTGCGACGATAAGTACTATCGCCGCAGACACATTTATTTTACGTTTCAAATTATCGCCTCTTAGAGAATAACGTAGTTACTGTAGAACTGCAGGGGATCAACTCTCTCGCCGCCCTCGTAAACCTCAAAGTGGATATGGGGGCCGGTGGAAACACCGGTAGAGCCGACTATGCCGATAACGTCGCCCTGCAGCACCACGTCGCCTTCGTTTACATATCGGGTGGTCATGTGGGCATAGAGCGTATATCGGCCGTCGCCGTGGTCTATCATAACGTAGTTACCGTAGCTGGAGCCGTAGGTGGAGGTGGTAACGTAACCGCCGTCAGCGGCGTAAATGTCCGTTCCGTAGCTTGCGCCGATGTCAATACCGTAATGCGTGCGGTAGTAGCCGTATACGGGGTGCAGACGGGTGCCAAACAGAGAGGTTACATAGACGGAGCTGGCGGAGGGCCATATGTAGGAGCCGGTAGCCGCTACGTGGGCACCCTGCTGGGCTGCAAGGCGGCGTCTTTCCTCTTCCAGTTCTTTAACAAGGCGGTCGATTTCGGCGGCGGCCTCATGCTCGCGGTTCTCGAGGGTTTCGTACTCCAGCTGACGCTCGTACATATTGTCCATTATCTCGCTCATGAGAGCGTCGGCCTCGGCGCGCTCGGTTTCCAGCTGAGCCTGCTTGGCCTCCTGCTCGGCCTTTGTCACTTCGGCCTCAGCCTTTGCGGTCTCCAACTCTTCTCTCGCGTCCCATGTAGCTTTCTGAGCCGCATCCAGCTGCTCCACGACCCACTCGTCATAGTCCATGATGTCGGTCACAGAGTCCATGACGCTGAGTAGATCAGCAAAGCTGTCGGCCGCAAACAGTATTTCAAGGTAGGAAATATCGCCGTCCTCTTCCATGGCGCGGACACGCTGGCGGAAAAGCTCCATCTGTCGCTCTTCCTCACGAACCGCCAAGGTATACTGGCTGAATTTCTCTTCTATTTCCTCTTCATAGAGCTGTATCTGCAGGTTGAGATTTTCAATCGTCTGAATGGTAAGAGCAATATTTTCGTCCAGTTTCACCTTACGCTCTACGATAGCCTCATGCTGGCTCTCAAGCTCGTAAATATCGTTGCCTATTGCTGCTTTCTTATCGGCAAGCTCTTCGGCAGCGGCCTTGAGAGCCTCTATCTCCGCCTCGGTTACAGCGTCAGCGTTAAGAGACGTGACGATGGTGAGGATAATGGATCCAAGCATGGTGATTGCCAGAATAATCGCTATTACTGCCGAAAATATGCGGTGCTTTCTTTTCATAGGATTCTCCTTAAACGGGGCGCATTATACGCGCAGGTAGCTCTTTACAGCGCCAAGGCTGCCGAATACACCTTCAATGATGCCGACAACGCCAAAGGCAATGAGCACGGGGATGGATATATTCTCAAAGGGAATAACGGTTATGAACGCCAGCGCGCCGGATATGTTCTCTGCCAGTAGATTGTATCCGCCCCACTGCAGCAGGAATGCGCAGAGAGCCGCGAACAGGCCGATCAGCATACCTTCAAGAACGAAGGGCCATCTGATAAAGCTGTTGGTGGCGCCCACCATTTTCATTATGGATATCTCGGTGCGACGGTTGAAGGTGGCAGCCTTCATGGTGCTGTTCATAAGGATAATGGAGATGAGGAAGAGCACCACAAAAATGCCCAGGGCCACTATACCAAGGATATTGCGAAGAACAACGAAACCGTTTGCGACCTTGAGCAGGGCGTTTATCTTCGCCACGCCGTAAATGCCGGCAAGATCATTCTGAGTTTGCTCCATGAGGGCGATATCGTCAAGGTAGATGAGATATCTGTTTCTGAACACGCTGGAGTCAACGTCTTCGAATAGGCTGTTGTCCTCGTATCTGTCAAGGAAATTGACCATTGCTTCTTCCCTTGTTACGAAGCGTACCTGCGCCACGTTTTCCACATCAAGAAGCTGCTGCTCCAGCGCGCGAGCCTCTTCGTCGCTCAGTTCTTCTTCAATGAAGGCAACCATCTGATTTTCGCTCTCCAGATCAGTGATTATCTGCTGAACGTTAAGAGTGAGGAGGCCGCAGCCGCCCATGATGATAAGGCAGCAGATTATGGTAAATGTGGTAACGAAAGACATTATGCCATGATTGAATATATTGGCTATAGCCTCTCTTATAAAATAACACGTTCTACTAAACATTGCCGTAATACCCGCCTGTTCCGTCTCTTACTACCTGGCCGCGGTTGATAACAACGACTCGGTTGGTGAATTCATTGACCAGCTCCTCCTCGTGAGTAACAACGAGGATAGTGGTGCCCTTCTTGTTGATTTCCACAAGCAGCGCCATGAGCTCGCGGCTCAGCTCGGGGTCTATGTTTCCGGTGGGTTCGTCGGCAATGATGAGCCGGGGGTTATTGGCAAGGGCGCGGGCGATAGCCACACGCTGCTGCTCGCCGCCGGAAAGCTCGTTGGGCATGCAGTTGATTTTATCCTTCAGGCCTACCAACTCAAGAACGTATTTGGTGCGTTCCTTTATTTTCTTGGGTTTCACACCGAGAACTCGCATGGCAAACTCTATATTCTGATAAACGGTCTTATTCTCTATCAGGCGGAAATCCTGAAAGATAACGCCGAGAGTTCTTCTGAGTTTGGGCAGCTTCGAGGGGCGCATTCTCATAAGGTCAAAACCGTTTACCTCTACATCGCCGTCGGTGCAGTATATTTCGCCGGTAAGTATCTTTGTAAGAGTGGACTTACCGCTGCCGGAGGGGCCGACGATGAACACGAATTCGCCGTCTGCCACCTCAAGGTTTATTCCTTTGAGTGCGTCCGCGCCGTTGGAATATGACTTGCGGACGTTCTTCATTGATATCATTATGAGTTATCCTCCAAATGCGCAGTTGAATCAGGATACGGAATCGTCGTCACGAGAGCTGAGGTACTTCTTTACCATAAGGGCTACCTTGAAAACGATAGCATGGTCAAATTCACGCAGATCCAGTCCGGTAAGCTTCTTGATCTTCTCAAGGCGATATACCAGAGTATTTCTATGGACGAAGAGCTTTCTGGACGTTTCGGAAACGTTCAGGTTGTTCTCAAAGAACTTGTTGATGGTGTAAAGAGTTTCCTGATCAAGGGAATCAATGGAATTCTTCTTGAACACCTCGTTGAGGAACATTTCGCACAGAGTGGTGGGAAGCTGATAGATAAGGCGGCCGATACCAAGGTTATCGTAGTGAACGATCATCTTCTCATTCTCAAAGACCTTACCGACCTCAATGGCTACCATTGCTTCCTTATAGCGCTCTGCCAGCTCACGGAGGTGACGGGCAACAGAGCCAACGCCGATGACGGACTTAAGGAAGAGCTCGGTATTGAGAGTGGTCTCGATCTGGGAGGCTATCTTGGCTATATCCCTGCTGTCTGCACCAAGGGGCAGCTCCTTGATGAGCACAACATCGGTCTCACTTACGCCGAAAACGAAGTCCTTCTGACGGTCAGGGAAGAGATTCTGCATGACCTCTATGGTGCTTACCTCTATCTTCTCCTGCTGGCGAACCAGGAACACGGCGCGAGGAGCGTGAACATCGATGTGCAGCTCCTTGGCACGTATATAAAGGTCTGCCAGAAGGGTGTTATCGGAGATGATATTCTTTATGAAGGTGGTCTTATCGTACTTTTCCTCATAGTGAGTCTTGGCTTCGCTGAATGCGATGGACGCCAGTACGCAGATGCAGCGAGCCTGCTCGTCGGCACCCTCTACGAAAACAGCGTAATCATAGTCGGCATTCCAGCCTCCAAGGAGTTTGAAGGTACGGGCATCGCAGACCACGGTCTGCTCCTTTGCATCGGCAATGGCAGATGCTGCGCGACCCAGATGGGTGCCCACCATAGCCAGCTCGTTGCAGGCTACTACATTGCCTTCCGAATCAATTACACCGATAACTCTATCGGTGGCCTCCTTCATTTGGACAATGACGCTCTGAAAAATTCTTCCTGACATTGTTTCTCCTCCCTTAGGCGTTATTTTTTACAAAAATCTTGTATGCAACTCATTTTTTGACACACTTATTCAGTGTATTTTTTATGATACCTTTTTTTTTGTTTTTTTTCAATAGAATATTTATAATATATTGTAAATTTTTGTGAAAAAGACGCGTTTTTTGAGAGGAACATCCTATATATAGTACGAATTAAGACGAAAAAACTCTCAGTATTGTTCCCTTCTCGAAAAATATAAAAAACTCCCCCGAATCGAGTTCGGGGGAGTATGTATGCAGATTATCAGTTGGTGATGGTCTTCTCGGTGTCGTAGTCGAAGATGTGAACCTTAGCGGTATCGAAGCAAACCTTGATCTTGTCGCCCATCTTGCCGTTGACAGTGCCGGTCTCAACAACAGCGGTGAACTGGTTGTCGCCATTGGAGAGGTACAGGTTGGACTCAGCGCCGAGGAGCTCGGTGAGCTCGATGGTAACATCAACAACGCGATCGGGGAACTGAGCGATGTAAGCCTGGTCAACATGGAGATCGTTGGGACGAATACCGAAGATAACCTTCTTGCCGGCGTATGCAAGAACCTCAGGCTTGCGGCCCTTGTTCTCGGGGAGAGCGATCTTGCAGCCTTCGCCAAATGCGAGGTAGGTAACGCCACCCTCGTCTACCAGAGTACCCTCGCAGGTGTTCATCTGAGGAGTACCGATGAAGGTAGCAACGAAGAGGTTTGCGGGATTCTCGAACAGATACTGGGGAGCAGCAATCTGCTGTACGAAGCCGTCCTTCATAACAACGATACGGGTACCCATGGTCATAGCCTCGGTCTGGTCGTGGGTAACGTAGATGAAGGTGGTAGCCAGCTTGATGTGCAACTTGGAAAGCTCGGAACGCATGGCGGTACGGAGCTTGGCATCGAGGTTGGAGAGGGGCTCGTCGAGCAGGAAGACCTTGGGGTTACGAACGATCGCACGACCCAGGGCAACACGCTGTCTCTGACCACCGGACAGAGCGGCGGGCTTTCTGTCGAGCAGGTGCTCGATTTCGAGAATCTGAGCAGCCTCTTCTACGCGGCGCTTGATTTCGTCCTTGGGCATCTTGCGGAGCTTAAGACCAAAAGACATGTTTTCGAAAACGGTCATATGGGGATACAGAGCATAGTTCTGGAAAACCATGGCGATGTCTCTCTCTTTGGGAGGAACATCGTTGACGAGCTTGCCATCGATATAGAGTTCACCTTCGGTGATCTCTTCCAGACCGGCGATCATTCTCAGAGTGGTGGACTTACCGCAGCCGGAAGGACCAACAAGGATGATAAATTCCTTATCTTCGATATCGAGATTGAAATCGGAAACGGCAGTTACGCCGCCGGCATACTTCTTGTATATGCCCTTAAGAGTTACACTAGACATTTTTTGAACCTCCAAAACTTGTTATCGCTTATAAAAGCATAGTCTTCAACAATAAATCAACTATGAGATATAATAGCACATTTTTTTCGCCGTGTATATTAACTTTCCCGACAAAGCTTTTTATTTTTGTTTGTGAATTATGCCATAATTGTCTCAAAAATCGAAACGCGTTCAGTTTCCGTAAGTTCTCTCCACTGCCCATTACCCAACTCTTCGTCCAGCGGCAGTCCGCCCTCAGCCATTCGCTTCAGGTATGTTACGGGACAGCCGACGGCTGCCATCATGCGTTTTACCTGGTGAAATTTACCTTCGCATACATAGACGTAAGCCCGCTTTTCATTTTCTCCAAAAAGCTCCAGCCTGGCAGGAAGGCAGTGAAGTCCGTCGGCAAGCACGATTCCCTTTTCGAATTCTGTGCAGGCCGAAGCGGGGACGGGATTTTCCGTCTCCACGTAGTACTTCTTGACCACGCCGCTTTTGGGCGATATCACCTTATGGCAGAATTCGCCGTCGTCGGTAAGAATAAGCAGTCCCTCCGCGTCCTTATCAAGTCTGCCCACCGGAAACAGCTCCAGCTTTTTCATAGGGCCGTCCAGCAGATCCAGCACAGTCTCTCCCCTGCCGTCCTCCGTGGCCGACAGTACTCCCGCGGGCTTGTTCATCATAATATAATGATGCTCACTGTAGCGCAGCGCAACGCCGTCCACACAGATCGTGCTCTTCTCCGGGTCGCACTTCATATCAGCGGAGGACACGGTAACGCCGTCTACGGTAACCCGCGCCTGTTTTACCAGACGCTTCACCTCGCTGCGGCTGGCAATGCCGGAGGAAGATATTATTTTATCAAGACGTAAAAGCATGGCTCCTCCTGTAATAAACCGCGGCATCTCCGAATATTAATTAGCAAACGTCACGTTGGACAAACAAAATATCATAATACGGAGGTGCGGAAATGTTTGTTATGACCGCAAAACTAAACAAGAAAAAGCTTACCGCAATATTACTTGCCCTTGTGCTTGCGATAGTGGCTATCGTGGTGGCCGTCAGCACTATAGGCGGCTCTTCCGGCGGAAAGATACGCAGCTGCGAGGACGCCGCGGCATATCTCGAGTCCCTTGGCTGGCAGGTATCGCCGGAGCCCTTGGAGGTGCAGGAAGTAGTGATCCCACGCCAGTTCACCGGCGTTTACGAAAGCTATATCCAGCTGCAGCGCCGGCAGGGCTTCAAGCTGGAGGAATACGGCGGTATGAGTGCCACCCGATACTCCTTCAACGTTCTCAACTATCCCGGCGGGGAGAAGAACATCGTTGCTGACATCATCGTTTACGGCAGCGATATCATCGCCGGCGATGTGCAGTCCACCGCCGTCGATGGTTTCATGGAAGGTCTTTGCGACCACGCTCCGGACACTCAAAACGCCAAATAATCAAACCAAAAGGGGACGTCGGTGACGTCCCCTTTTTTAATTGTTGTTTGGATTATTCCTCAACAGCGGGCTCTTCGGCAGCTTCTTCTGCGGGAGCTTCCATGAGAGCTCTCATACTCAGGGAAACCTTCTGCTTCTCGAAGTCGATGTTGGTGATCTTTACTTCGACTTCCTGACCCTCGGTGAGAACCTCTTCGGGCTTGCCGATGCGGCGCTCGTTGGTGATCTGAGAAACGTGGATAAGGCCGTCAACACCGGGAACGATCTCTGCGAAAGCGCCGAAAGCCATGAGCTTTACGACCTTAACGGTGAGAACGCTGCCAACATCGTACTGGCTGGTGAATACGGTCCAGGGGTTATCTGCAGCCTGCTTGTAACCCAGGGAGATCTTCTTGGCTTCCTTATCGAAGCTGATAACGTAAACTTCGATCTGATCGCCAACCTTGACAACCTCTGCGGGGTTCTTGATGCGCTTCCAGCTCAGCTCAGAAACGTGAACCATGCCGTCTACGCCGCCGATATCAACGAATGCGCCGTAGGAGGTGAGGGACTTAACGGTACCAACGTACTTCTTGCCCTCTTCGATCTCGTTCCAGGTAGCCTCAGCAGCGGCCTTGCGAGCCTCATACTGAACGGCACGGATGGAGCCGACTACTCTGCGGCGAGAGTGGTTGACTTCGGTGATGCGCAGCTGCTGGCGGGTCTTCATGATGGAATCCATGGGAACGTCCTTTGCAAGGCCGGTCTGGGAAGCGGGAATGAATACGCGGATACCCTTAACGTTAACGATAACGCCTCCCTTGTTTTCCTCGGTAACGGTGCCTTCGACAACGAGCTTCTCTTCCTTAGCCTGCTCGATGAACTCCCAGTTCTTAACGGTGTCAAGACGCTTCTTGGAGAGCATTACGGTGCCCTCAACGTCGTTTACGCGCATGACATAGGTCTCGATCTCTGCACCAACCTGGACAATGTCCTCGGGCTTGAGGTCGGGATCATCGGTGAGCTCGTGCATGGGTATGTAGCCCGAATGCTTGGTGCCCAAATCAACGGTGACCTCGGTAGTACCGATGTGCTGAACTATGCCGGTTACCTTCTCTCCTGTATTCAAAGTCTTGATGCTGGCCTCAAGCAGAGCATCAAAAGATTCTTCTTCGGGGGTGATTTCCATGGTCTTGATTTCTTCGGTCATTTTGTTGTAAGCCTCCTTAATTATCCAAGCGGGTGCTGAAGCGCCCGCCGTTACGCCGAGTAGGTTGACCCCGTCCAGTTCAGACAGCTCGAGTTCCTCGGCAGATTGAGCGAATACAACCCTTTCGCAGTGCTCTGCACATATCTCTGCAAGGCGCTTGGTATTAGCGCTGCTTCTGTCTCCTATCACTATCATTGCGTCGCATTCCGCCGCCAATTTTGCGGCTTCCTGCTGGCGTTTGGACGTGGCTTCGCATATTGTATCAAATATTTTCAGATTTGTATACTCTTTTTTTAGGATTTCATCGCATTTTTTTGCATTTTCTCTTATGGCGGTGGTCTGATGAACCACGGTTATGGGCATTTCGGCGGCAATTTCTCCCGACTTTACCCAGCCTTCGGCATCAGCCTCGCTGCTGAGCACCACTGAGCGGGCGCACTGACCTTGTATAGCCAGCACCTCGGGGTGATTTCCGTCGCCGATGATCACCGGCAGGCGGCCTTCCTCCTCCGCTCGGCGGACGATGCGATGAATACGGGAAACATTGGGACAGGTGGCATCCACGATGGAGCAGCCCTTCTTTTCAAGGCGCTCATAATCGCTGCGGGGCGAGCCGTGGGAGCGCATTATTACGGTGCTGCCCTCCGGGATATCGTCTATATCCTTTGCAAGACGGGCGCCCAGCTTTTCCAGTCTGTCCGTTTCCGCTTTATTGTGAATTATCGCGCCGAGAGTATAGCATTCACCTTCCGCCGCGGCCTGTTCGGCTATCTCGATAGCCCGCTTTACGCCGTAGCAAAAGCCCGCGTTTTCGGCAAGAATCACCTTTCTCATGCCTGCATACGCTTTTCGATAAGCGCGGCTACAGCGTCCTGACTTGCCTCGAGGTCAAGCTCGGTGGTATCCACAAGGATAGCGTCATCAGCCTGCTTCAGGGGCGCGGTGGCACGCTCGGAATCGTTCTTGTCGCGGAGATTCATATCCGCAAGAACCTGCTCAAAGGTGCACTCGGTACCCTTTGCCTGCAGCTCAAGATATCTGCGGCGGGCGCGTTCCTCGGGAGTGGCGGTGAGGAATATCTTCACCTCCGCGTCGGGCAGCACCACAGTGCCTATATCGCGGCCGTCCATGACCACGCTGTTCTCTCTTGCCATAGCGCGCTGCATATCCAGCAGGAAGGAGCGCACCACGGGCAGGGCGGAAACGTCGGAAGCGTACATGGACATCTCGGGAGTGCGGATAGCGTCGGAAACGTCCTCGTCGTTGAGCAGCATACGCTGGCTTCCGCTCTCGTCATACTTCATCTCGATTTTAGTGCTCTCCAGCAGGGGAGCTACCTCCTCCGCCGACTTGGGATTTGCTTCGGCTCTGCGCACACGCAGGCCTACGGTGCGGTAAATGGCACCGGTGTCAACGTAAATAAACCCGAAGCGCTTTGCCATAGCCTTTGCTACGGTGCTTTTGCCTGCGCCGCCGGGACCGTCAATAGCTACTCTGATCTTGTCCATACCGGACCTCCGTTTATTATTAATGTGTCACCAAAGGCTCTCCGCCGCGCTTTTTCCCGCGGCATAAGCCGTTGACCATGCTATCTGCAGATTGAAGCCGCCCGTATAGGCGTCCACGTCTATGACCTCACCGGCGAAATACAGGCCGGGCAGGATACGGGACTCCATTGTGGCAGGCTTTATTTCTCCGGTGGCCACGCCGCCGGAGGTTATTACCGCCTCGTCCACCGGACGCTTGCCGGAGATGCGGACGGTAAACTCCTTGAAAAGCCGCAGCAGCGCCTGACGCTGCTCGCGGGTTATGGAATTGACCTTACTGTGAGGGTCTATACCCGAGCGCTCTATGAGCACCGGGATAAGCAGTCGGGGCGCAAGGCCGCCGAGAGCATTGGCAAAATCCTTGTTGACCTGCTCCGAGAAGTCACGGAGGATACGCGCGTCCAGCGCCTTTTCGTCCAGCGCGGGCTTCAGGTCGAGGCTTATCATATATTCTTCGCCGCTTTTTCTGCCCATGTGGGCGCTGGCGGAGAGTATCAATGGGCCTGTGACGCCGAAATGTGTGAACTGCATTTCGCCGAAATCCTCAAAAAGCTTACCGCTTTTGGAGCCGGTAAGAGTAAGACGCACGTTTCGCAGGCTGAGGCCCTGCATGGCGGGGCAGAATTCGTCGGGGGATACCAGCGGCACCAAAGACGCCTCCGGCTCCACAACGCTGTGTCCCACGGACTTCGCCATAGTATATCCCTCGCCGGTGGCGCCCGTCTTGGGATAGCTCACGCCGCCGGTGGCCATAATGACCCGGCGGCAGCTTATCTCGCCCACGGGGGTTTTCACGCCGCAGACAGTGCCGTCCATAATCTTTATACCCGTTACGCGGCCCTTTATACGCTTTACGCCCAGACTTGCGCCGTAATTATCCAGCGCTTCGGCTACGTCGGCAGCCTTATCGGACACCGGGAACACTCGGTTGCCGCGCTCGGTCTTAAGGGGAACGCCTATCCGCTCGAAAAACTCCATTGCGTCGGCAGGCGAAAATCCACGCAGAGCGCTGAACATGAATTTCTCATTGCGGGTAATATTCTTCATAACCTCAGACTCGCTACAGTTATTTGCCACATTGCAGCGACCCTTGCCGGTTATGCGCAGCTTTACGCCCGCGCGGTCGTTTTTCTCAACGATGAGAACCTCCGCGCCCAGCTCGGCTGCGCTTATGGCAGCCATAAGTCCGGCTGCGCCCGCGCCTATTACAACTATATCAGCTTTCATTCTTCACATAAACGTCGTACTCGTCCCAGACACGCTCCAGCTCGGTGAAGGTCTCGGAGAGATTTTCGTGAGTTTCCGTGCCCACGGCAACGATAAGAGCGTTGATAAGGCTCAGGGGGCCTACAAGGGAGTCAACAAAGGAGACCATGTCGCTCTTGGCGTAAAGGCAGGTCTCGGCCTCTCTTGCAATGGGAGAGCTTTCGGCGTCGGTTATAGCGATAACGGAGGCGCCCATATCCTTGGCGAAGCGAACCGCCTTCACGGTGCGCTTGGAATAACGGGGGAAGCTGAGGCCAATGAGCACATCGTTTCTGCCGATATGCATTATCTGCTCCAGCAGCTCATTGGCGGAGTTCTGCTGAACCACCTTTACATCCCGCAGCATGAGGTTGAAATAAAAGCCCATGAACGCAGCCAAAGGAGCGCTGGTGCGGGTACCTACTATATAAACATGCTCGGCGTTTACTATCTGCTTTACGGCGCTGTCGAACATATCTCTGTCCACGGACTCCATGGTGAGCATTATCTTCTCAACGTCGGACTGAAGCACCGCGGAGAAGGTGTCCTTATCGCCCATGACGGTTTTGGCCACCTCGATACGCTGAACGCTGGTAAGGCGGTTGCGTATCATATCCTGCAGGGCAAGGCGCATTTCGGGGTAACCCTCAAAGCCCAATTCCGATGCGAAACGCACCACGGTGGACTCGCTTACTCCGGCGGTTTTACCCAGCTTCGCAGCCGTCATGAACGCGGCCTTGTCGAAGTTTTCCTCTATATATTTCGCAATTCTGAACTGTCCCTTTGAAAAGCCGCTCTTTTTTTCTTCTATGGCGGCAAGAATGTCCTTTTCCATTCGCCTTACCCCTTTCATATAATGGGATTTATATTGCAGATTTTATTACAACTCTCGAATATTTGCAAGAGATTTTGCAATTTTATTTTTCACTTCCTGCAATTCCGGCATTTTTGTCCCATTACGCAACAAAGGCAGCGGGAAACCGCTGCCTTCATCTTTATTTCTCATTCTTATTGCCAAGGCTCTTTACGTAGGTTATCTCCTGGGAAGTGAGATAGCGCCACTGACCGTATTTGAGAGCGCCAAGCTCCAGCTTGCCCTCGGTGACGCGCTTAAGGCGCAGCACCTCCAGCTCAACGGCGGCACACATGTTTCTTATTTCGTGGTTCTTGCCCTCGGATATGGTCATAGCCAGCCTTGCGCGGCCCTCGATATGCTCCAGCACCTTTACTTTCGCACCGGCGTAGCGTACGCCGTCCACGGTCATGGGGCTTTCCAGCATTGGTATCTTGGCGTCGATGTTCTCGCCCTCCACCTTTACATGGTAGGTTTTTAGCACGTTTCCCGAGGGGTGAGCCATGCGGTTTGCCGCCTGTCCGTCGTTGGTCATTATGAGCAGACCCTCGGAGTTCATATCAAGGCGGCCTACAGGGTAGACTCTCGCGCCGCAGTCGGCAACAAGCTCGGCAACGGTCTTTCTGCCTCGCTCGTCCTTCATGGTAGTGACGTAGCCACGGGGCTTATTGAGCATTATGTAAACCAGTTCTTCCCTACCCTCTATGCTCTTGCCGTCCACCTCGATGAGGTCCCAGTCAAGGTTGGCCTTCATGCCGATATAGGCCACCTCGCCGTTGACCTTTACTCGTCCGGCCTCAATAAGGCGCTCCGCCTCACGGCGGGAAGCAATGCCCGCCTCGGCTATTATCTTTTGCAGGCGCTGGGATTCCATAGCGTCATTCCTTTCGTGTTAAGACAGCTTACATGGAGCGCCCGTCGGCGCTCCATACATTATATATTCATATTTCCCCAAGTGCTGTATTTATTGCCAATATACCACGCCCAGCGGACGCGCTCCCAGAAGTTCAGCGGAACAGACTCGTCCACCAATGCGTCCTCGGCGCAGACCAGCGGCACTTTGGCAGCCGGCTCGCCGTCAGCGTAGATATTCAACCAGCCCACCTGCTCTCCTTTTTCAAGTCCGGCATAGGCAAATCGGGGCAGGCTGGGCGACAGCTCTATCTCCGCGCCCTTTTCTACAAAAAGGCGCAGCTGCACTCCGGCACTCACTCCGACCTTCTCGTTTCCTCCGGAAATGAGAGGCAGAGTATACAGCACATCTGCAGTATTTGTTACAGTAAGGTTTTCGTAATATTCAAAGCCCCAATCATAAAGCTTTGCATGGTCGGCCCAATCGTCGCCATCCTTAAGGGTCACGCAGATAAGCCGCGTACCGTTTCGCTCGCAGACGGAAACCAGCGTCCGTCCCGCCTTTGAGGTGTAGCCGGTTTTAAGTCCGATGCAGCCCTCGCACTGGCGAAGCAGCTTGTTATGATTGGAAAAATACCGGTTCTGCGACAGGCGCACCTCGCTGGTGGAGGCGATAAGCGCCAGCTCGGCATTATCCATGGCAGCGGCGGCGAGTATCGCCATATCCCGTGCCGTGGAGTAATGGGCTTCGTGGTCAAGTCCGTGAGGATTTGCAAAGTGGGAATTCTCCATACCCAGCTCGGCCGCTTTTTCGTTCATCAGCTGAGCAAAGGCCTCCTCGCTGCCCGCCGTATGGCAGGCAACTGCCACACCGGCATCGTTGCCGGACGCAAGGAGCAAGCCGTAAAGAAGCTCCCGCAGGGTGCAGAACTCGCCGGGAGCAAGTCCCATGGAGGAACCCTCCACCGTTGTCCATTCCCGCTTGATCTCCACCACATCGTCTGGGGAACCGTGCTCAAGGGCTACCAGTGCCGTCATTATCTTGGTAGTGCTGGCAATGAGCATACGGCTGTCCGGGTTCTTTTCGTATATTATTGTGCCGCTTTCAGCGTCCATGAGAACGCAGGCCTCCGCGGATACGGTGGGTTGGGCGGCGCGGGCACTCACCGTTACGCTGCCGAGGGCGATTGCCGTCAGCAAAAACAGCGCGGTGAAGCGCCCAATGATTTTAGATAGCATCTGCCTCTTCATCCTTTTTCTGAGGGATGATCTCCTTGACCTTGTCGATTATCTCGGGAACGGCCTCAACGACCTTCTCAATTCCGCTGGGGGGATTGGGCTGAGCGCTGATCATCTTTACGTTACCGTCCTTTACAACAAGAAACGCCACGGGAGATATATTCACTCCCGCTCCGCTGCCGCCGCCGAAATTGGCGCTGCCGGCCTGAGTATTCTTGGTCTGAAAATCAGAGCCGCCGGAGGCAAAGCCGAAGCTGACCTTGGATACGGGAATAAGAGTTATCCCGTCATCGGTCTTGATGGGAGTGCCGACGATGGTGTTCACGTCCACCATCTCCCGTATTTTGCTCATAGTGGTCTCCATTAATTCACCGATAGGATGCTTTTCCATAATTTATCGTCCTTTCTCAGCTTCAGCCACCGGCTGCACAGCCTTGGCCTCTTTTTTTCTGCGTATGAATATCTTCAGTACCTTCACGCCTGCCGCCAGGGCAATGGCGAGAACGGTTATGGGTCTTATGCGAATATCCGCATGGGCGTACACCCGGGTCTCGGCGGAGGTGAAATCCACGCTGTTTCGGATATCCATCTCCTTTATGCGGAAGTTCTGCTGCAGCAGGGGCACTATCATGCCCGCTCCGGCGCTTGCTCCGCCGAAGCTCATGGCCACCTTGGCAGGGTCGTCGCCGCCGAAGCAGAAATACAATTTCAGCTTCTTTATTATAAGGCTGCGTTTGAATCTGCCCAGCGCTTCAATGCCCACGGGAATAAGCTCCATTATGAGCTGCAAAGTGCCGCCCTTTTTAGGTTTCTCTTCCTTAGGCTCTTTTTCCTTCTTCTTTTTCTTGGGGGGCTTCTCATCACCCTCGGGCTTAGGCGGGCGGGGATAAAGTATCTTTCTGAACGCACCGATACGCAGCCACAGGGTCACGCCCGGTTCGTCATATTCCGCCTCGGCACCTACCGGGATAAGAAGGATAATGACTATAAGAAGCAGCACAGCCATTATTATGCACAAAGCAACCATATTTTATCACACCTCGGGCAGGGTCATCTGCATTTCACCGGGAGCAGTACCTGTCATAAGAACATTCTGAGGAAGCTCCGCCTGCTCGGGCAGGTCGTCCAAAGAGGAAAGACCAAATGCCCGCAGGAAGCCGGGGGTGGTGCGGTATATGGTGGGGCGACCGGGAACGTCCAGTCTGCCGCAGGGTTCGATAAGCTCGCGGTCAACAAGCAGCCCTACTGTATAGGAGCTGTCCACGCCGCGTATCTGCTCGATATAGGTCTTTGTGACGGGCTGGAAGTAGGCCACTATGGTCAGCACTTCCATAGCCGCCGCGGAAAGACGAGGCGGCTTTCTCGCCTCAAGGGCACGGCGCACATATTCTCCGTTCTCCGGGGCGGAGCAGAGCTGCAGACTGTCCTCCAGGCGGAGCAGGCGTATGCCGCGGCGCTCAAAGGAATAGCCGTCGGCAAGGCGCTGAGCCGCTTCCATTATTTCCTCCTCTTCCTTATCCAGCAGCGCGCAAAGACGACTGACCGGCATGGGGTCGCCGGAGGCGAAAAGTACACTCTCAAGAATGGAGTCTATTTCATGTTCCATTGTCAGAACCTCTCTCTTCCACAGTTTCCTCGGCGGCCTCGGCGATAAACTCGCCGTCCTCCTCGGTAAGCACTATGCTTCCGCTTCTGCAAAGCTCAAGCACGGCGATAAAGGACGCCACCAGCTCCGAGCGTCCGGACGCGCCCTTGAAAAGCTCGGTAACCTTCACCCTGCGCTGAACCTTCATTTTCAGCATTATCTCCTCGGACTTCTCGCCGATGGGGTACACCAGCTTCGCCGGGGCGGTAAAATTCTCCGGAATTCCGGGACGCTCCACCTCGCGGCTGAGTATGGCGAGCAAGGCGGTGCGCATTTCCTCAAGGTCGTGGGCGTAGCGGTAGCCACGTTCCTTGCCCAGCGGCTCGGGATTTTTAACGTAAATGCCCTCGCCTCGTCCCGCCAGCAGCGCCAGCTTATCCGCCATGAGCTTTACCCGCTCATATTCACGGCGGCGCTGCAGCTCCTCAAGGGAGTTTTTAAGCTCGTCCATTTCCTCCACAGGCTCCGCGCCCGCAAGGACTGTCTTTGCCTTTATATACATAAGATGAGAAGCCATCTCCACGAATTCACTGGCTATCTCAAGGTCAAGCTTCTTCATCTGCTCCAGATATTCCAGATACTGCTCCAGAATAAGAGCGATACGGATATCCTTTATCTCTATCTTGTTCTTGCTGAGAAGCTGGAGTATCAGCTCAAGAGGGCCGTCGAAATCGGTATATTCATTTTTGGTCTTGACTATGCCGTCAAGATGGAACTTCAGTTCGTCCACTCCAACACTTCTTTCACTTACAAAAATAACTTTACAACTATATCAAAGCCCGCCTGCACCAGCAGGAACAGCTTATCAAAGAAGAAATATGTCACGGTATTAAGGGGCTTATCCACTATACCCGAAAGCATAACGATGATTATAACTATCATACCGTAGCGCTCATAGCGCATCAGCTTCATGTAAATTCTGTCCGGCAGGAAGGAAAACAACACCTTTGAGCCGTCCATGGGAGGCAGTGGGATAAGGTTAAACAGGCCAAGACAGATGCTGAGATATGCGGTGGTATCAAAAATCTCAAGAGCCGTCATGCCCCATCCATATTTGGCCAGAGGCAGGGTTATAAGTCCTCGCACAAACAGCAGAAAAGCGGCAAGAATAAAGTTTGACACCGGCCCCGCCAAGGCTGTTATCGCCATGCCTGCCTTGGGATTGCGGAAGCGCATCATGTTCACCGGCACAGGCTTTGCCCAGCCTATTTTGAACACCACCAGCATTACAAGTCCCGCCGGATCTATATGCCGCAGGGGGTTCAGGCTGAGGCGGCGCTGAGTTTCGGCGGTATTGTCGCCCATGAGCTTCGCGGCAAGGCCGTGGCTCATTTCATGTATGGTAATGCAGATAACTGCGGGGATAACAGATATGAGCAGGTCAAGGAGATATGACCAGTCCATATTGCGCATGACTTCGCCAAAGCTCATCAGCGGCACCGCTTTTCGATTTCCGCGATAAGCAGCTCGCGGTTTGTTCCTTTCTCGGCAGAGAAGGGAACCAGCGTATCCTCCTCGCTAAGTTCAAGAGTCTCCCTGATACGGGCGAGGTTGGGCTCAATTTCGCTCTTTTTCAGCTTATCCAGCTTATTCGCCACAACTATCATGGGGCACTGAGCGTTCTTGAACCACGTTGCCATGGTGATATCGTCCTTGGTGGGCTTATGGCGGGCGTCAACGATAAGGCAGCCTGCGGTGATAAGCTCGCTGCGGGCAAAATAGGTTTCCATGAGCCGCGCCCAGCGGTCACGCTCGGACTGGGATACCTTAGCGTAGCCGTATCCGGGGATATCGGCAAGATAAATGGTATCGTCGATACTGAAATAGTTGATATGCACGGTCTTACCAGGCTGAGCGCCCACGCGGGCAAAATTCTTGCGGCGCACCAGCGTGTTTATAACCGATGACTTGCCTACGTTGGAGCGGCCCGCGAAAACTATCTGGGGCTTGCCATCGTTGATGAAATCCGCCTCTTTAACGGCAGATGTGATAAACTCTGTTTTCTGAAAATTCATGTCTTTGCCTTTCTCTCTATATGCGTCTGAGCAGTACAACGGCACGGGCGGCAATTCCTTCGCCCGCACCCGTGAAGCCCAGCTTTTCTTCCGTGGTGGCCTTCACGCTAATATTGTCTATGTCCGTATCAAGGTCGGCGGCAATATTCTCCCGCATGGTCTGAATATGTGGCGCCATCTTGGGTGCCTGAGCGATTATGGTCATATCGGCATTGCCCAGCTTCCAGCCCTTTTCCGAGATAAGCTTAGCGGTATGGCGGAGAAGCTCACGGCTGTCAATGCCCTTATAGCGCTCATCGCTGTCGGGAAAATGCTTGCCTATATCCCCCAGCGCCAGCGCCCCCAGCATTGCGTCCATAAGGGCGTGGAGCAAAGCGTCCGCGTCGGAATGACCCATCAGCCCCTTTTCGCAGGGTATTTCAACTCCGCCGAGTATCAGCTTACGGTCGGGAGTAAGACGGTGTACGTCGTAGCCTTCGCCTATTCTCATTCCATCGTGCCCCTTTCAAGTATGGCCTCGGCCAATATAAGGTCGGCCTGAGTGGTTATCTTTATATTGCATTCGTTGCCCTCGGCTATGCTGACGCTCATGCCCAGCAGCTCCACGGCAGAGGCGTCGTCGGTTATTTCCAGCTGCTCCTCCGTGACCTTTGTAAGCGCCGCTTTCAGCACGTCCGCTTTGAATATCTGCGGAGTCTGCGCCGCGAAAAGCTCCGAGCGCTGGGGAGTGGCGCATATTACGCCGTCCACGGCTCGCTTTATGGTGTCCTTTACCGGCACGGCGGGAATGGCCGCACCCGTTTCGGCAGCAAGGGTAACGGTTCTTTCTATGACTTCAGGCGTTACAAGAGGACGGGCGCCGTCGTGAATTGCAGCCAGCTCCGCTTCGCGGGAAATATGCATAAGTCCCCGCTGCACGGACTCCACCCGGTTCTCGCCGCCCTTTACCACGCAGCGCACCTTTTTCATACCGAAATCGGCACAGAGCCGACCAACGACCGGTATCAAATCCTCGCGTGTGACCACGATTATTTCGTCAATAAAGGGACTGGCCTCAAAAGCCGCGATACTGCGCAGAATAACGGGGCTTCCGCCCAGCTCCACGCATATCTTATCCACTCCCTGCATTCGGCGCGAGCTGCCGGCAGCTACGATAACCGCAGAGGCGCGGGGCAGCTTCGCCTTGCACAGTTCCTTTTTCATTCTGCCAAATATGCCCACCGGCTCCCCCTCCTGTTTTTACCAATATTTATCCTATTATAATAGTATATCACTTTTCTCAAAAAATAACAACAAAAATACTTCAAGCGCGCGTAAAATCCCCACAGCAGTGAATTAGCCAAATTGAACAAAATCTGAAAGTAAATTTGTACTTGCTAAAATATGTAAAAACGGGTATAATATTTGTAGGATATTGTACGCTTTTTAGGTTTCGTAAAGGAAGTAGCTATGTTTGAGATAGGCGAAATTATCGTCCACCCGATGCATGGCGCAGGCACCATCGACGAAATAGTCGACGTCAAAATTGACGGCGTGGTGCGCAGCTATTATGTTTTCAGGCTCCCCATGGGCGGCCTGAGCATGAAGATCCCGGTGGATCACAGCGACGAAATAGGCATAAGAAGGCTCATCACGCCCGAACAGGCGGATTCTCTTATGCTGGAGCTCGGTCGCCTTGAAATCGAGATAACTGCCAACTGGAACAAGCGTTACAGAGAGAATATGCTGCGCATAAAAAGCGGCGACCTGCTGGAGGTTGCCCGGGTAGTCAAGAGCCTTATGGTTCGTGACAGCGAAAAGGGTCTTTCCACCGGTGAACGCAAAATGCTCCGCAGCGCCAAGCAGATACTCATTTCCGAAATCGTTATGACCACCAACGGCGATTACGACGAAGTCGAGCAGCGCCTCAACTCCGCCCTCGCCGGCTGACAAAAATAATATTGCCGCACATCGAATGATGTGCGGCTTTTTTATGTTCATGCCTTTATTACCTGCAGGCGCACGCCGTTGGGGTCATGGATAAAGAAGCAGGTCAGATGACCGCCTACCACCTCGGGCTCACCCTCAAGAATGCCCTTTTCGTGGGCTCCGGCAAGTATCTCATCGTAATTATCCGGAGTAATACCCACGGAAAGCCCGGTATTTGCGCCCTCGGCGGCCACATAGTCCTTGCGTTCAAGCAGCTCTATTTCAAAATTATCGGCCGCGAAGAAAGCTATGCGCATACCCTCATAGGGAGAAAACTCCCGCTCAAGGGCAAGTCCCAGATATTCGCCGTAGAATTCCTTGGATTTTTCAAGGTCTGCAGTATTTATGGTGATCCAGTTTACTTTCATCTCAAATCCCTCCGATTGTTTTTATACGATTATATCACATAATTGCCCAGTTTCTACATATATTTTCCGTGTTAAGCAGGCCTGCGAAATTCGATAAAACTTGACGAACAGGGGCATAAGGTTTAAAATAATCACCGATAACTTTTAATGCAGAAGCACTGCATGGAGGATTAACATGAATCTGACTCACAAAATAGTATACGCTGTCCTGCGTTGGCCGGTGGCACTGTTTCTTCTCATAAAGTTCAATTACCGGTTCAGCATAGCTAAGAATCTCCCCGAGAATTACATAGTTCTCTCCAATCACACCACCGACTTTGACCCCCTTTTCGTAGCGCTCAGCTTCCCCAAGCAGATGTACTTCGTGGCCAGCGAACACATTGCCCGCTGGAAAAACGCTTTCAAGTTCATTCGTTTCGGCTTTGACCCCATTATGCGCTACAAGGGTTCCGTTGCGGCATCTACCGTCATGGAAGTTCTGCGCAGAGTGCGCGACGGCAACCGCGTATGCATTTTCGCCGAGGGTGTGCGCTCCTGGGACGGTCTCACCAATCCCATTCTCCCCGCTACCGGCAAGATGGTAAAAAGCGCCCGCTGCGGTCTTGTCACCTATAAGATAGTAGGCGGCTATTTCGCCAGTCCCATGTGGAGCGAGGGTCACGGCACCCGCCGCGGCGTTGTTCGCGGCAGCGTTGTAAACGTGTACACTGCCGAGCAGCTGGCTGCCATGAGCGTTGACGAGGTCAACGAGCTTATCTGCCGAGACCTTTATGAGGACGCTTACGCCCGTCAGCTTGAGGCTCCCAAAAAGTACAAGGGCAAGAACATAGCCGTGCGTATGGAAAATCTGCTCTTCATCTGCCCCGAATGCGGCGCGGTAGACTCCATCGCCTCCACAGGCGATACCGTAAGCTGCTCCGCCTGCTCCCACAGCTTCAGATACGACGAATACGGCATGCTCAGCGGCAGCCGCTTCAAGACCGTTCTTGAGCTTTCTAACTGGCAGAAGGAGAAAATCTCCAAGCTTGTCGGTGAGGGCAAGGTTTTCTCCGTCCCCGCAGCCACTCTCTCCACTGTTTCCAAGCACGTTGAAACTCCCGTCACCTCCGGCGAATCAAGCATATCCGCCGATGCAATAAGCTGCGGTGAGGTTTCCATTCCCCTCGCTGATATAACCGAGCTTGCGATGCATGGCCGCCACGCGGTTGTTTTCTCCGTTGGCAAGACATATTACGAGCTTATATCCAGGGAGTGCAACATGCTCAAATTCCATCTTCTTTATAACGCGCATAAGGCCAATACAGCCGCCGTAAATTAAGCCGAGTACTCCCGCAGCGAATGCTGCGGGAGTTTTTAATATTATTCAAAAATCTATATCATTTCCGGCAGAAACGTGATACAATGTCCGTAATCATACATATTCGGAGGTTAAACTCATAATGGATATCAAAAAAGTAAATCAGATACTCAACGACAACGCATATACCCGCACCGGCGGTACTGCCGAAGAGCTCAAGTGCGCCGAGTACATAAAGTCTGCAGCCGCTGAGCTGACCGGCTACGAGGCTCACATCGAGGACTTCGATGTCGATATGAGCACCATGAAGAAAGCTGTTCTTCTCATCGATGGCAAGGAGATCCCCTGCAAGGGTTATCTCTGCTCCGGTTCTGCCGAGCTCGAGGCTCCCTTCTACTATATGCCCAGTGATGACAAGCATTCTCTGGCCGGCTGCAAGGGCAAGATCGTCATGATCGACTCCTCCATGAGCTACTGGAAGTATCAGGACATCGTTGAGAACGGTGCCGTAGGCTTCATCACCTATGACGGCAACGCCAACTATGCCGACGAGGACATCGACCAGAAGGAGCTTCGCAAGGCAGTAAGCAACGGCAAGGTTATCCCCGGCGTCTGCATCAACGCAAAGCATGCCATCGCCATTGTCCGTGACGGCGCAACCACCGCCAAGATCATTCTCGACCAGGAAGAGTATGTGGGCACCTCCCGCAACGTAGTGCTGGATATTCCCGGCGAGATCGAGCAGACCATCGTTATGACCGCTCACTACGACTCCACTTCCCTGTCCCTGGGTTCTTACGACAACATGTCCGGCAGCATCGGTCTGCTGGGTATCGCCGAGCATTTCGCCAAGGCTCCCCACCGCTACTCCCTGCGCTTCGTATGGTGCGGCTCCGAGGAGCGCGGTCTGCTGGGCTCCAAGGCATACGTTGCCGCCCACGAGGACGAGCTGGAGAAGTTCGTGCTGAACGTAAACCTTGACATGATCGGCTGCATCATGGGCGGTTTTGCCGCCTGCTGCACCTGCGAGGACAAGCTGGTCACCTTTATCGAGTATCTCTCTTACCTTGAGGGTTTCCCCCTGAAGGTATGGCAGGACGTCTATTCCAGCGACTCCACCCCCTTCGCCGACAAGGGCGTTCCCGCTGTTTCTTTCGCACGCCACGCCCCCCAAAACACCGCCACCATTCACAACCGTTATGACACCACCGCAGTTATGAAGGCAGAGCACGTGCTCAAGGATATTGACTTCATCAACGCCTTTGTTGCTCACATGGCAAACGCCAAGAACTTCCCCGTTGCCCGCGAAATTCCTGCAAACGTCAAGGAAAAGCTGGACGTTTACCTCAACCGCAAGCGCGGCGGCGGCAGACCCTTCTGATTCACAATTTCGATATAAACTTATTCCCGGGATGCTGTGCATCCCGGGAATTTTGCTGTTATTATTCTAAATCCAAGCCGTCAAAGAAATCATCATATGTGCAATTATATATTTTTCTAAGAGCAATAATAACACTTACCCTTATATTCAGCTCTCCCGCTTCATACTTAGCATAAGTGGTTCTTCCTATATCGCCCACGCCTTTGTAGCTCCGCACACAGCTTTTCCTGTGACAAATCGTGCTCATTACGCAGTCTTCGCAAGTTATCCCCCATATTACGGTCGCGACGCATCTTTTGTTCCATTATATCACCTCATAATTGACCAATATTGGTTGCAACTATTGTTATGGTATGATATGCTGAAGCAAAATATTGTCCGCTATACTGGTCAACATTGTAATAGAAGGGTATAAAATGGCAGCCTGTATTTTCTTCGGACACCGCGACTGTCCTGACGAGGTTAGTGACGCCCTTAAGCAAGCACTCAAAGACTTGATAGAAAAACAATCAGCGGATATATTCTATGTAGGCAACAACGGGAACTTTGACCGCATGGTTTATTCAGCGCTTGTGAGCGCAAAAGACGTATACCCTTATATACGATATGCTGTTGTATTGGCCTATATGCCTACAGGTCACCCCTCTGCCGCAAAATATTCTTTTTCCGAAACTTTATTTCTTGAAAACTTGGAAACAGTTCCCAAGCGTTTTGCTATATTGGAAAGAAACAAATGGCTTCTAAAACATTCGGACTATGTGGTTACCTATGTCAATTACCCTTGGGGCGGAGCTTTTGAATTTTCCAAACAGGCTGAACGCATGGGTAAACCGCTGATTCGCCTTGGTAGCCTATGACAAAGGGCGGAATGCATGCATTCCGCCCTTTCTTTTTATCTAAACTCCACCACTGAGACCTCAAATGCGGTTTTCTCTACGCTTTCCCCGGCCTCCAGCTTCATGTACTTCCTGCTCTGCAGTCGGCCTACAAGGGAGGTCTTGTGACCTACGTCCCACTCTCTCGCTTCCGCAGCGCCTATGCCCCATGCAATACAGGGCAGATAGTCCGAGCGTCCGTAGCGCCGGTTCACCGCCAGCATAAGGTCGCATATCTCCCGACCCATGGGGGTGCGGCGGTAGGTTGGCTTCTTGCAAACGGTTCCCGTCAATTCTACCCGATTGGAATCCTCCTCGTCCGTAAGGCTCACTTCCCTTGCGAACACGCTTATAACAAGGCGGCTGCCCGTTCCGCTGCGGTTATTGAAGGAACGCAGCTCGCCGCACACCCGCAGCCGCTCCCCGCCCCGGCAGAGCTGTGCCATTCTCCTGTCCACTGTCACGTTGACCCTGTCCTCCGCACCCGAAAGGCGGCAGATTATCAGGGGTAAGGTATAGAATTCCCGCTCCTTGCTTTTATGTGAAAATATCGGCTCCGCAGCCGCAGTTCCGCAGAGCTCCACCGCGTTGTTATTTATAATGCCGTCCAAGCAATACACCTCTTTCGCTTTTCTCAGTCCAATATATGAGCGTATGGCAAGGTGTATGCAAAGAAAAAGAGCGTCCACAAAAAGTGAACGCTCTTTTGTTTATTTCATTTTATCCGCGCTGAACAGCACCTTATTCTTGATAAAGTATTCCGCGCCTGACCATACGGTGAGCACGGTCATCACCAGCACGCACAGCGCGTCAAGGTCGAAGCTGCCTGCAAGGGCGAAATCATGCCAGGGGCTAAGCATAAGACAGATAGCCACTATTGAGCTGGCGGTCTTTATCTTGCCCGACCAGGCGGCGGCAATAACGATGCCGTTATTTACGGCGATAAGGCGCAGAGCCGTTACAGCAAACTCTCTTGCGATGATTATCAAAGCGCACCAGGCGGGACACTGACCGAATTCAACGAAGAGGAGTATTGCAGCCGTTACCAGCAGCTTATCCGCCAGCGGGTCCATGAATTTGCCGAAGTTGGTTACCTGATTGTACTTGCGGGCGATATATCCATCTACGAAGTCGGTGATGCTCGCACCGGCGAAAATCACCAGCGCCACCCACTTTGAGCCGGGGAAGGGGAACATCATCACCAATACAAAGACGGGTATCATCACCATACGCAGTATAGTAAGTTTATTGGCTGTAGTCATATCCCTCTCCTTACTGGACAGCTTCACCCATAAGGTCGCCGTCTATGGTATCGGTAACGAGAACGTTTACGAACTCACCGGGACGCAGACCCTTGCCGGTGAAGAATATCTTGCCGTCAACCTCGGGAGAGTCGGCGTAGCTGCGGCCGTACCAGCATTCTGCCAGGCGGTCGAAGTCCTCACAGATGACCTCAATAGTCTTACCCATGCGGCTCTCGTTGAACTCGTCGATAACGTCAGACTGGATATCCACCAGCAGCTCGGCGCGGTGCTCGGCAACCTCGCGCTCGGGATAGTCCATCTCGGCGGCGGGAGTGCCCTCCTCGGGAGAGAATGCGAATACGCCTGCGCGCTCTATCTTTGCACGGCGCAGGAACTCGCAAAGCTCCTCGAATTCCTCTTCGCCCTCGCCGGGGAGACCGGTGATGATACTGGTGCGCAGAACAACGCCGGGAATGCGCTCACGAAGCTTCACAAACAGAGCCTCTATTTCCTCGCCGGTGCCGCGGCGGTTCATCTTCTTAAGTATCTCAGTGTTGATATGCTGAATGGGAATATCAAGATATTTGACTACCTTTTCCTCGTTTGCGATGGTCTCGATAAGCTCATCGTCTATCAGCTCGGGATAGAGATAATGCAGGCGGATCCAGTGGAAACCATCTATCTTGCAAAGCTCCTTGATAAGCTCGGAGAGCATCTTTTTGCCGTAGTTATCCATGCCGTAGCGGGTGATATCCTGCGCGACAACGATAAGCTCCTTTACGCCCTGCTCGGCAAGCTCCTTTGCCTCCCGGAGGATACCCTCCATGGGGCGGCTGCGGTACTTACCGCGGAGAGAGGGGATAACGCAGTAAGAGCAGTGATTATCGCAACCCTCAGCTATCTTGATGTATGCCCAGCCGTCGCCGGAGGTGATAACGCGGTCGGTTTCCTCAACAGGAGCGTTGATATCGCCGAAGCGTGCCACAACAGCGCCCATTTCAACTTCCTTTATTACCTCGACTATCTCGCCGTAGCTGCCGCAGCCTACGACCGCGTCAACCTCGGGCATTTCCTTGAGCACTTCCTCACGGTAGCGCTCGGGGAGGCAGCCGGCAACGATTATTTTCTTCAGTCTGCCTTCCTTTTTCAGCTCGGCAAACTCAAGGATATTGTTTATAGCCTCGGTCTTGGAGCTTTCAATAAAGCCGCAGGTATTGATAACAAGGTATTCGGCTTCGGCAAGATCGCCGGTAAGCTCATAGCCTGCATCGTTGAGCAGCCAAAGCATCTGCTCACTGTTTATAAGGTTCTTGGCGCAGCCAAGAGAAACCATTCCAACTCTATGTGCCATCAGTATTCGTCCTCATAACTTTCGTCGTAATAGCTCGCCATAACGCGCTTGATGCTCTCCCATGAAAAGCCACGGCGGTACAGTGCGTCGGCGGTCTTTTTTCGTTCTTTAGGGTCATTGCCTCGGGTTACCATGCGGCGCTCGATGAAGCGGGCTATCTTTTCATCTTCGCCGCTGAGCTCATCCAGCGCCTCCTCCCAGTATTCACGGGGTACGCGCCGGCGGTAAAATTCTTCCTTGATGCGTCCTGCGCCCCAGCCCTTACCGCTATAGTGGCGCACGATGCTTTTGGCGTACTCGAAATCGTTGAGTGCGCCAAGGCGGTCAAGCCACTCAACCGCTTCTTTGGCGTCGTCGGGAGTTTCACCCTTTTCAATAAGCTTGCGCTCCAGTTCTCCCTTGGACATAGCACGGTATGCCAGCAGCGCCGCCGCCCGTTCCTTAGCCCGGGCAATCCGCGCGGCCTCCTGCACAGCCTCGTATTCCTCCGCTGTCAACTCCTTGCCGCTAAACAGGGCAAAATCCGCCACCTGCGCGGCGGTACAGCGAAGCACCTCACCGGAGGCAAAATGCAGTTCAAAGGTATCCTTCTTATTTTTGGAAGGCAGCACCTTTTCCAGCAGGATAGCTTCGTCCATCAGCCGTCAAAATCGTCTGCGCTTACGTCAACAGCTCTGCCTGCAGCAACAGCTGCAGCCTTGGACTGGGGGCTCATGAGCTTGAAGGCGTTGTTCATTATCTCTTCCTCATACTGCTCAGCCAGCTCGGGATTGGCCTTCAGGTAAGCCTTTACGTTGTCCTTACCCTGCATGCGCTCGCCGTTTACGGTGAACCAGGAGCCGCTCTTCTCGATGATACCAAGGTTGATACCCATGTCGATAACCTCGCTCAGGCGGGAAATGCCTTCGCCGTAGATGATATCGAACTCGGCCTCTCTGAAGGGAGGCGCGACCTTGTTCTTGGTGACCTTTACCTTGGTGCGGCTACCGATGGTCTCGCTGCCGTTCTTGAGAGTTTCGATGCGGCGCACATCAAGACGCACGCTAGCGTAGAACTTCAGGGCGCGGCCGCCGGTGGTAGTTTCGGGGTTGCCGTACATAACGCCTATCTTCTCACGAAGCTGGTTGATGAAAATAACGATACAGTTGGTCTTGGAAATGGAGCCTGCCAGCTTTCTCAGAGCCTGAGACATAAGGCGGGCATGGAGACCGACTACGCTGTCGCCCATTTCGGCTTCAATTTCAGCACGGGGCACGAGAGCCGCCACGGAGTCAACAACTACAACGTCAACAGCGCCGGAGCGAACAAGAGCCTCGGTTATCTCAAGAGCCTGCTCGCCGGTATCCGGCTGGGCGATGAGAAGGCTGTCGATATCCACGCCGAGGGCGCGGGCGTAGGTGGGGTCAAGGGCGTGCTCCGCGTCCACGAAGGCTACCTCGCCGCCCTTCTTCTGTGCGGAAGCCAGAACGTGAAGAGCAAGGGTGGTCTTACCGGAGGACTCGGGGCCGTAGATCTCAACTATTCTTCCTCTGGGCACACCGCCGATACCGAGAGCGATATCCAGCGCAAGAGAGCCGGTGGAAATGGCCTCGATATTGATGTTTGCGGTTTCGCCAAGGCGCATGATGGAGCCCTTGCCGTAGGTACGCTCGATCTGCGCCATTGCGGTTTCAAGAGCTTTCTTCTTATCGGTTGCGGGAGCTGCGGGTTCTATAGTGTGTTTCTTGCTGGCAGCCATATTAAGACATCCTTTCAGATATTATTTTTGAAGATAAGGGCACGCTCAACGTCTATGGTATCCTTCACGCTGCCTATCCACTCGAGGCCAGCCGCCTCGCCGATGGCGCGTATGTCGTTGCTCTGCCCGATACCACACTCGAAAACGAGCCAACCGCCGGGATTGAGCGCCTTTTTCCAGTTTTCACAGATGGAGCGATAGAAAATGAGTCCGTCGTCACCGCCGTCAAGGGCCATCATCGGCTCAAACTCACGGACGGAGGCGTCCAGTCCCGGTATATCCCTTGCGGAAATATACGGCGGATTGGACACGATAAGGTCGAAGCGGGACATCATGGCCCCGGGTGCGTCAAGAGCGTCGGCTTCCACGCATATAGCCCTGGAGGAAACCTTGTTTATCATAGTGTTCTGCCGCGCCACTTTAAGGGCTGCAGCCGATTTATCGGCCAGCACCAGCCGGGCATTGGGTAGATTTTTTGCAAGGGCGATACCTATACAACCGCTGCCGGTGCAAAGGTCTAGCACACGGGGATTTTCCATATCCTTGATGAGGTCTATGGCAACCTGAGCCACCACCTCGGTGTCCACTCTAGGAATAAGCACATCGGGTGTGACTATCATGGGCATACCGAAGAACTCCCAGCCGCCCGTTATGTAGGCCGCAGGCTCGCCCGCTACCCTGCGCTCAATGAGCGCCATTGCCTTTTTTTCATAGTCCGGCGTGGTATAAAGGCGTATATCACGCACGAATTCAGAAATCGCCTTTTCAGCCGCGAAAGCCATCAGCAGCCGCGCCTCCGTGGAAACGGCGGCGTTTATCTCCTCGGGAGTTCCCTCCCCTGCCGCTGCTTTCAGCACTTTTTTGGCGTCGATATAAATGTCGTTATAAGTTCTCATCACCACTCGTCCGTGCCCTTCTCTTCGGGAATGACCAGCTTCATGGCCTCGATAGCGACCTCTATCATACCGTCATCAGGTTCGAAAACGGTGAGACGCTGGAGAGCCTTGCCGGGAGCGGAAAGAATTCTGGACAGCAGATTATCGTGGCGGCCAGCCCAGCGGATAATCTCATAGCTTATGCTGACTACCACAGGCAGCAGCACAAGGCGCAGCAGCAGGCGGATAAAGGGGTTGGACCAGCTGACTACGGAGAACACGATAATGCTGACTATCATTACAATAAACAGGAAGCTTGTTCCGCAGCGGGGGTGGCAGCGGGGCTGTGGGCGTACATTTTCCACGGTAAGGGGCAGCCCTGCTTCATAGCAGAAGATAGTCTTATGCTCCGCGCCATGATATTCAAACACGCGGTGGATATCCTTCATGCGGGTAGCAAGCCATATATAGGTCAGGAAAATTGCTATACGGATAACGCCCTCGATAAGGTTCATGAGTATGCGGGACTTGACAAGATTTGTGAATATACCGGCTATCAACGTGGGCAGCAGCATGAACAGCACCACAGCCATTCCGACGCCTACGACCATGGCGAAGCCTATCATCAGCTTCTCGGCCTTTTCGCCGCTGAAATGCTCGTTTATCCACTTGTCCACCTTGGACTCCTGAGTCTCCTGCTCCTCAAGGGGCATCTGCTCGGCAGAGAACATCAACGCACGGACACCGTTGGACATGGAGCTGAGGAAATTCACGCAGCCGCGCACCAAAGGCCAGCCCAGTATGGGATATTTATCCTTGATGAACTTTATCTCTTCTTCCTTTACTACAAGTCCGTTTTCACCGCGAACCACAATGGCGCGTTTCTTCGGCCCCTGCATCATTATGCCTTCAATGAGTGCCTGTCCGCCGATAGATGTGCGGAAACCACTCTGCTTTTCTTTTTTAGCCATGGAAATCAACTCCTTGCTGTGAGCCGCCAATACGACTCAAATATATCACTGTTTGTTAACGGGCAGCAAAACGGTAACCAAGGTACCGCCGCCCTGAGCATTTTCTATTTTCAGTATGCCGTCATGCAGCCTTACGATCTCATCGCATACCGCAAGACCGATACCGCTGCCGCGCTCCTTGGAGCTGCCCTTATAGAACTTGTCCTTGACGTGAGGCAGCTCGTCCTCGGGTATACCGGGGCCGAAGTCGCGCACGGTTATCATGGCGTAGTCGCGGCCCATATCGTCGTATCGTTCTTCCAAAGAAATGGTTACGATAATACGCTTACCCTCTCTTCCGTACTTGGCCGCGTTATCAAGCACGTTGAGGAACACTTGCTTCAGGCGCTGGGGGTCTGCCGCCATCATGGGCAGCGGTTCGGGCGCAGGCTCGTATTCAAGGCTCATGCCCTCCTGCCGCAGCAGTTCACCGTAGGTGAAGGTAGCCTCCTCCAGCTCAGCTTCCAGATCTATATCGGTGACGTTTACCGTAAAGCGTCCGTCGGCCATTCTTGTAAATTCCAGCAACTCTTCGACCAAGCGGGTAAGGCGGCGGGCTTCCTTGAGGATTATGGAGATACCCTTTTGGGAGTCCTCGCTCATTTCCGTATCGTACATGAGGGTCTCGCCCCAGCCGGTGATAGCCGTAAGCGGAGTTCTAAGCTCGTGGGAAACGGAAGATATGAATTCGGTTTTCATCTTATCGGAGCGGCTGATGGCCAGGGACATTTCGTTGATGGCGTCCGTCAGCTCACCGATCTCATCAGTGTAGGTACTCTCTATCTTGACGCCGTAGCCGCCGTCGGCAATACGCCGGGCAACGCCGGTTATCTCCTGCACCGGCTTTACAATGGAGCGGATAAAGAGCATATTCATGGTAAACACAAAGGCAAGGATAAGTGCACCGATAGCCACCGCACCCAGCACGCTGAGCATTACCTGCCTGTCTATATTCCGCAGACTGGATACATAGCGCATTACGCCGACCACCTGACCGTTGGAATAGATCATGGGGCTGCTTACGGCAATTATACGCTCGCCGGTGGTGGGGCTTTTACCCATCCATGTGCTAATTTTCTTGCTTCGGATAGCCTCGTTTATTTCGGGAGTTCCGGGAGAAGTACCCGCGGTTATGCCGTAGGTGGATATCTCCACGCTGCCGCCGGTATTGATAAACTGCAGCTCAAGCTTGTCCCGTTCATCAAATCTCTCAGTATAATTATAGGCACTCTGATAATACTCGGCGTAGGTCTTGGTTATATAGTTGGCGAAGAAGTCAGTAGCTGTTTTGGCCTTGTTCTCAAGGCTTGTCTGCACACCGATATAGTAATTGCTGCTTACCGCTACGGCAAAGGCACCGATAGCCACAATTACTATGATGAGCGTTATAAGCATACTGTTGAACAGCCAGCGTTTTTTAAGACCTTTTATCTTCAATATTTCCTAACCTCTCAAAATCCCCATTTGTAGCCATAACCCCAAACAGTGGTTATATAGGACGGATTGGTGGGGTCGTCTTCCACCTTTATTCTCAGGCGGCGGATATTTACGTCCACTATTTTCAGCTCTCCCAGATAGTCTCTGCCCCAAACGGCATTGAGTATCTCCTCGCGGGACAGCGCCTTGCCCGGGTTATCCATAAACAGCTTGACAATGGAATACTCCACCTGCGTAAGGCGGATACGCTCTCCGTTCTTTTCGAGGGAACGGTTGCGGGTATTGAGTTTGAATATACCGCGGACGATCTCGCCGCTTTCCTCTTCTTCGTCGCCGCCCACTCTGCGATAAAGGGCATCTATGCGGGCGGTAAGCTCGGCGGGAGAAAAGGGCTTGGTAACATAGTCATCCGCACCCGTCATAAGTCCGGTGACCTTGTCCATCTCCTGAGTGCGGGCAGTGAGCATGATTATGCCCATTTTGGAACCGGAGGCGCGGATATGGCGGCAGACCTCGAAGCCGTCGGTATCGGGCAGCATGATGTCCAGCAGCGCCACCTTGATATCCGGGTGGTTCTTTATCTGTTCAAACGCCTCTGCGCCGGTGGAGGCCTCTATGGGTTCATAACCGGAGCGGCGCAGGTTTATAACCACGAAGCTGCGGATACTGGATTCATCTTCAAGTACGAGTACTTTTTTCATTCAGCGCACACTCCTTTTTTAAGTAAGACCCGTGACCCACTCGGAGTAGATCAGGTGCAGGTTATCTTTAAGATACTGGTAATCCACGATGTATTCCCAGTTTTCGCCGTCTATTATCAGTTCGGCAGCGTAAATAACTTCGTCCTCCCGGCGGATTATCTGCCTGTTATCCTTGATGGCCGCCATGGCTCTGTTTTCACCGGTAAGGGCATATATTTTAAGGAAATCCGTCACCGGCTGGTCTTCTCCGTTCCAGATGGAGAAAACGACGGCTCGCTCGCCGCCGGCGGTATCCTCACGGCGCACGGTAACGCCGCCGCGCCAGTTATCGGGAATTACAAGATACCAGCTGTCGGAGTAGTTGTGATAAGTAGTCAATGCCAGCTCGCCGGTACCGCGGCGGCTGAAGTTATACCAGTCAAAGGAACGATAGCTGGTTCCACTCTGGCTGGGCAGGGTACGGGGAATGGGTATCTCCATAACGCCGTCGTTATCGATATCGCGGCAGTAGACCGTATAGTAGCGCAGGGTCTGGCTGCTTACCCCGGTGTCGTCGTCCGCGGAGATATTGGTGATTCTGTCGTTAACGCCCATGAATATATCGGTTATAAGGCCGGTTCCGTCGTACACGCTTTCCACGAAAAGAGCGGGGGTATTGACGGTGAGCTTACCCATGGTGACCTTGGATATATTCTCCACGCCCTGAGAAAGGCGCGCTTCGGAGCTTATGATCTCGCCGTCACTGCTCATGGCATAGGCGGTGACACTGCCCGCGTACTCGCTTCTGTTGTGGCGGATAACCATTACCTCGCTGTTCCCGTCATCGGTAAGGTCGGCGGTGAGATACTCGGTATAGTCCGTGGCTGCAACGGAAGAAACGGTGAAGCCTTTGAGGGAATAGATATTGAGCATCTGAATATCGGCGCCCATTTTCCAGCCAACGATTATCTCCGTCCAGCCGTCGCCGTCCATATCGGAGTAGCTTATGCTTTCGATAGCGGTACCGTCGCCGTCGATAACGGCAACGTTTTCGTACTCACCGGCGAAGTTGCGGTAGATATAGATTTTAAGAGGCTTTTCCCCCGATACGTTGAAGAATGCCAGCGCTTCGCTGGTGCCGTCGCCGTTGATGTCATGCAGCTGCACGGACTGGCGGTAGGAGCCGGAGGTCGGAGCGGAATAGACCGCTCCGGAGGCGATGACTTCGTCTATCTTGTCCTGCAGGTCCAGGTACTCCTCCGAAGGTTGAGGAAGGCGCAGCAGCTCATCAATATTGCTGCTCATGCAGCCCGAAAAAAGCAATACAAACAGCAGCGCAAAGCATATCGCCGTCCGCCTGAATATAGCCTGCATGACCCACCCTCCTTTTAGATATTAGTCATCAATTTATAATACCACATCTACCTTGCAAATGGTAGGGTAATATTTTAATTTTTTAAAAATACTTGCATTACTGTCCGCTTTATTGTATACTGTAGGCTACAAATGAAATATAGGCCGGCGTGATGGAATGGTAGACGTGACGGACTCAAAATCCGTTGGTGGCAACACCGTGTGGGTTCGAGTCCCACCGCCGGCACCACAGAAAAAAGCACTTGTGAAAGCAAGTGCTTTTTTCAATTAAGCGTGCCCTTGCGGGCACATGAAGTTGCTGACGCAATGAAGCGATGCTGCGCATCATGAAGTTTGCTGCGCAAATGTTTGGCACGCTTAACTTCATATTGTGCGTCAGCACAATGCTTCATAGCGGCACCGCCGCTGCTTCATTTGCCGCAAAGCGGCATACTTCATTTTTGCGTGATACGGCAACGACGAGAAGCCGCGTCATTTTGCGCTCAACCAATAATCCTGTCTGGATTCACGGAATTCACGTAGTTGCTCATGAAAGTCGGCAAATATTTCCGAGGTTCGCCCGGTGTTCATAACATAGGGGTCTATGCTGCGTTTCTTTGCTGAAACACACAGCCAGGTGCCGCCCTCTTTAGGTGTTTCACTGCTTATTATCTCACTGTAATTGCAGAATTGCTCCCAGAGGTCAGATAATGACGATTGCTTCAGCTTGGTAATAACGTCCCGTTCCTGTCGATACAAATCCGTTTCCGAAATAATATCGCTTTCAATGGCGCATTTCAAAAGCTCCGCAAGGCTCTGCATAGCATATCGATCGGAATCTGCAACATAGATTTTAGAGCATTCCAACGCAGTATCTGCAAAAACACGCGCAATTTCTGCATGTTTAAATACCAGCTCTGTTTCGTCGCATTCGTTTTCTCCAATGGCCAAATCCCCATAGAGCACAACCGCTTCTTCCCTCGTAATTATTCCATAATTCACAGCATTGCCAAGAGTGTATTCCAGCCTATCTGCTGAAAGCTTAGGGGAATCGTTGTCTGCAATTGGATATATGTGGTAATCCGCAACAGTCTGCACAGAAAGGTCATATCTCCGCAGTACTTCGCATAGTTCCATTGAACTGCTAATTACGTTTTCAGTTTCCTGCTCCGTGCTTTCCTGTGTCATGTGGTCCTCATGCAGAAAATCTATCACATGAGCAAAAGCCGGTGTTGCAATGTCATGCAACAAGCCGGACATTGCCTGCGCCATGTCGCCTGTGAAGTGCCACACAATCAATGCGACACCCATACTATGGTCATAACGAGAATATGGTTCAATATTCGCAAACAGGGGAAAACCCGTATACTCGCAACCGCAGTTCATGCCGACATCTTTCAACCGTTGCATCGCATCGGTCTGCGCAGCGTCCTGCAGAAATTTTGGTATTTCAAGATGATAAATATCCCACAACCGCACCTTGCACCCTCCCTGCATTCATGTAAATAATTTCGAGAAAGAGGACGGCGACGGCCGTCCTCTTTTCATTTCCTCACCGTTTCTTGAAAGTCACACTGCCGGATTCCATAGCCTCGGTAAGTGCGTTGCCGGATACAAGGGCAAGGCGCATTTCACTTTGGCTGCTGTGCTCTTCCTTATATGTACCGGCTATCTGTCCGCGCTCACCAGCTTCGTATCGACTGCCGCCACACATATTCACGGACAGCATTATCTGACCACTGCGGTAGTTCCACCAACCGTCATACTCCGCCAGCAGGCTGCCGCTCTTATCCGTGATGCGATACATACAGCTGCCGTTTTCGCTAAGTTCCAGGCCGTAGCCGCCGTCAGCATACCATGTGCCGCTGAGCAGGAAAGAATCAAATGGTCGGAAGGTGAACCACTCGCCGGAGGTTCCCGGCATCAGCGGATTGCCGCCCACGTGCTCACATATCAGGGCTATGCCCTGCTCTTCCCAGCGGAAGGAAACGTCAATGTCGCGGCAATAGTCGTACTCATAGCTGCCGTCATCAGCAACCGGACCTCCGTAAAGGTCAAGAACAAGGTTGCCCCCCTCTTCTCTCCATCTTCCTTCAAAAACCTCCAGCACCTCCCTGTAGGGCACACCGTAGCTGAAATACGCAGTGCCATCCTCTTCAAGGATAAGCTCAAGAGCTCGTATTTCTCCCGTGGAATCTGCTTCCCGGGCAAACCACTCGCCGCAGAACTCTGCATCGACTCTTACCGGAACATTCTCAATATCCGGAGAGGGCACCGGTACCGTTTCCTTTTCCGACTCTGATGTTCCCTGTGAAGGCTGACTATCCGTTTCATCGGGTTCTACAAAGACCGCAGGCTCCCTGCTTTCCACCGGCTTGCGGTCAGCCATGTCGGGCGGTTCGGGGGTTATCCCGGAGGAAGGCTCACTTTCCGTGGGTGTGGGGTCAGCGGTGGACTGAGACGAGCTGCCAGGGGTATTCGTCGGCGCAGAATCGTCAAACATTCCACAGCCTGCCAGCAGCGCAACGCACAATGCAAGAACAAGCAACGTGTATTTTCTCATTGGATTTTCCCTCCGTTCTTATGAGTTTTACATTTTGATTATACTCCATCTCTCTCGCAAGTTCAACGCACTTAAAAAAACTTCCCCGAAAAACTACCGTTTTTCGGGGAATGATGTTTATATGGTTCCGTTCTTGGTCTTTGCGCGGAAGGTGGCGATGTCCTTATCGTAAAGCTTCTGCTTTTCCTTGTCAAAGCCGGTGCAGAGGGGCTTTACCATGGTCTTGAGCATATCCTCAGCTTCCTTGACCCTGGCGGCCTCGCCAAGGTGTACGCTGTACTCACGCTTATCGCCGGTCTTCATTACCAGATACCATGTCAGCTTACCGCCCTCAAGACGGCGGCTGCGGGCGTATGCCCAAATTACGTCGGCAGTATTGAAGATATCGGTGGACAGCTTCTGGAAGCACCATATATGCTTTTTGCCAAGATAGAGCTTTCCCGCAAAGGAATGAGCTGCCTTGAATTCCTCTTCAAGCTCCGCTTTGCCCACTTTCTTCATTTCCTGGCGTATGGGCTTATCCCATGCGCTGGTGAAGGAGGACACAAGCAGGGCTATAGCGAGCAACGCAAGCACCGCCGCTATAATGCTAAGAGTAATGCAGATGCTTTGATGGAATCTGCCGTAGTAGTTTATATCCAGCATAAGTGGAAGGAGCACGTCTTCATATTCGTTGGCCATCAGTTCTTCCGTAACGTATTCGTCGCCCCAGCCGCAGAAAAGAGTATAAAGCTCTTCGTCCATTTCGTTGACGGTGCCTCGGATCACGCCGAAATCCATAGCCTGAGCTTCTTCAAGGCCAAACTGCTCTATGGCAGCTACCAGTCTCTCCACCGCGTACAGGTCGTCCTCGTCAGAGATATGCACACCGATATACTTGCCGCTCTCCAGCTCAACCATGCAGAAGCGCTCGATTATATCGATCTCCTGACCTTCCTCTACCTGATGACCCTTTCGGGCAAAGGTGCCCTCGATCTCGCTGACACGAAGCTGGGCACAGGCGCCAAGCAGTTCACTTTCAGGGATATTGTTCACGGGTACGGAAGTGGTAAGGCCATAACGTATACCGAAGCCGGTGATAAGCATTATCACGAGGGCAAGCACCAGCAGCGCCGCCGCGAGAGGTGCCACCAGCTTCATATAGTTCATCTTTACTTTTTTGTACATAATCTTATCCTCCTAAAAGGATTATTCTTCGGATACCTTGATAAGAGACTTCTTCTTCCATCTGCCGGTGCTGTAGTAGGCGATGGTAATTATTGCGCCGACTACCCACGCAACCACCATGGAAGCGTAAATGGAGTCGGGGCTGCCGGTAGGCCACTGGGCGCTCTTGGTAAAGTGAGCGAATATGTATGCGGTGGGGATACGGACTACAACGTTGATGCAGATGGTTATCCACATGGCTGCCATAGTGTCGCCCGCGCCGCGCATAACGCCGCTGAAGCCCTGCATGAATGCCATTACCACATAGGCAACGGACATTATGCATATCATGCGGTAGCCGAGGTCGATGACCTCCTGCGTATCGGTGAACCAGCCAAGAGCAAACTTGCCGCAGAGAAGCAGCATCGCCACAAGTACTATGGATACAGTAAGAGACATAAGCACTACGGCCTTTGTTCCCTTGCGAACACGGTCCATACGGTTCGCGCCCATGTTCTGACCGGTGAAGGTAGAGGCCGCCATACTGAAGGTCTGGCAGGGCAGCATCGCAAAGGAGTCAACGCGCATAACGGCAGTGGTAGTGGCAACGACCATGCTGCCCATGCTGTTGATAAGGCTCTGCACGAAGAGGATGGATACGAAAAGTATGCCCTGAGCAATGCCGGAGGGCAGGCCAAGCACGATTATTTTCTTGGTATAGAAAGAAACGGGCTTAAGCATCTTCATGTTCAGTTTCACGATATCCTTCATCATGAAAAGTTTTACAAGGCAAGCAACTGCGGAAAGGGTCTGAGCGATGATGGTCGCCCATGCGGCGCCTGCAACGCCCCAGTTGAAAACGCAGACGAACACCAGATCCAGCACGATGTTGACAATGGTGGTGCCAACCAGAACCAGCAGTGGGTAAACTGCCTCGCCAAGTCCGCGGAGAACGCCGGAAATGATGTTATAGAAGCCGTTGCCGAAAGCGCCGATGAACATGATGACCAGGTAGGCGTGAGCCATGTCGAAGATATCGGCGGTGGTATTGGTGAGCCTCAGCAGCGGCGCAGAAAGAGGTATGCCCAGACCGGTGATTATTACTACGGAGATGAGAATGAGGGTAATGGAGTTGCCGATGGAGGTCCCCAGCTTCTCATAGTCCTTCGCGCCGAAATACTGGGCTACCATAACGGTAACGCCCGTACCGACGGCCATAAAGAGGATAAGAAACATATTTACGATGGGGCCGCTGACGCCGATAGCGCCAAGAGCAAGGTCACCAACGTATTTGCCTACGATAATGGAGTCCACGGTGCTGTAAAGCAGCTGGGCAATATTACCGAGGAGCATGGGCAGGGCGAACTTCAGCAATGCCTTGGCAGGGTTGCCGACAGTCATGTCCTGCGCGCCGAAAAGTGCTTTAAACTTCTGCCACATTCAGGTTTCTCCTTATGCCTGCTGGGACAGAGCCAGTCTGAGTGCCTTTGCCAACTGGTCGGGGCAGGAAGTGGGCTTGCGGCCGCAGGTGATACCCTCTACGCGGCTGATTATTTCTTCTGCGGGTCTGCCTTCAACCAGCTTTGCCAGGCCGACGACGTTGCCGGGGCAGCCGCCGATGAATTCAACTTGCTTGATGATATCTCCGTCCAGCTCGACGTTTATCATCATGGAACAGGTACCCTGAGTCTTATAAGAAACCATTGCTATTTCTCCTTAATATATAAAATCATACGGAGTATTGTATCACAGTTTTTTTGTTCTTACAAGCGGCGAAAGGGCATATATATTGAACAAACCTTGAACTTTTTCTGCCCGGAGGCACACTTATGAAAGGATTTTTTCAAAAATTCATACTGTTGGCCGCTTTCGCTGCCGTTCTGCGGGTTCTCTTCTCCCCGACCACTCTCGAAGCAGCGCAGACCGCTCTGCGCGGGCTTGGTGAAAATCCGCGCTTTGCCGCGGCACTTTTGGGCGGCTCGCTGCCGGTCGCAGATGCGGCGGTGATAAGCTCTGAAAGCGCTGAGCCTACCTTCTCCCCCACTCCGGTGCAGAAGCTTATGCTGAAAACTGACGCAGCCGAGGCAGGGCTGTTTCACACTCTTCCCGCCGATACTGCCGCGGACGAGCCTTCACTGAAAAACAAGACCTCCTACGACATCGATGTTGAACGGCTTCTTGCCGAACCTCTTTCCTACGCCCTCAAGGTAGGTACACCGCAGGTGCTCATATTGCACACCCACGGCAGCGAGGCATATTCCCAAGCCGGCGGTGCTTATGAGGAAACGGACATTTCCCGCACCACCGATAACACCAAAAATGTGGTACAGGTAGGCGAGGTGCTCTCCCGCGAGCTTTCCGCCCGGGGACTTACCGTTATCCACGATTGCGAGCTTTATGACTTTCCCTCCTACAGTGGCTCATACTCCCGCTCGCTGGACGCCGTTGACGAATATCTGCGAAAGTACCCAACTATCAAGGTCGTCATCGACCTGCACCGGGACTCTGCCACAAGTGAAGACGGCACGGTGTACCGCACGGAATACGTTGCTCCCGACGGCAGCGTAAGCGCCCAGCTTATGCTCATCGCCGCCACCGGCGAAGCGGGTCTGAGCTTCCCCAACTGGGAAGAAAACATGAAGCTGGCGCTGCGCCTGCAGCAGAGCATGGCGGCAGCATACCCCGGCCTTGCCCGCCCCATACTGGTATCCGACCAGCGCTATAATCAGCATGCAGCCCCCGGCTATCTTCTGGTAGAGGTGGGCACGGACGGCAACACCCTCGCCGAGGCTGAAATCGCCGCTCAGCTCTTCGCCGACTGCATGGCAGATGTTCTCGGCGAAATCGTGGAATAGCTTGAAAAAACTTCCTCCCTTTGGTAATATTACAGCAAAGGGAGGAAAGACAATGTTAATCACCGAAACCACTATCGACGTACGCTATCCCGACTGCGACAGAATGGCCATCGTGCATCACTCTGTATACGCAATATGGTATGAAATCGCCCGCATGGACTTCTTCGACAAGATGGGATTCTCCTTCTCCGATGCGGACGCTCTCGGAATAAACCCGCCTATGGTAGACCTGCACATGCAGTACCGCTCTCCCGTCACCTATCCCGGTCAGGTAACCATAAAGACCTCTATCGTTTCCTACGCCGCCAAAAAGCTTGAGCTGCGCTATGAAACATGGTATAACGGCGCTGTGGTTGCAGAAGCAACCACCTTCCATATATGGACAGGCCCGGACATGAAATCCTTCAATATGGAGGAAAACAAGCCGGAAGTTTACGCTAAAATAAAGGCTGCCGCAGAATAAAAGTGAAATCCCCAGGCGGAAACTGTCCGAGGATAATTATCTTGTTTTGTCACGCGGTAATAAAGCGGTTGACAAACGGTACGTTTGCTAATAAAATCAAGGTATACAAAACATTGAAATAAGGAGGTCCATTGTTATGTTTTTCACCACGTACAATCCCCTGACTCCCGAATATGTCGAAGAAAAGGCTAAAGCCATCGGCGCTGCCGCAGGCGGAGGCTGCGGCTGCCTGAAGGGCATGAAGTTTGAAGTGAAGCTGGAAGGCCAGTTCGCGCCTGCAAAGCTTGCCTATGAGATCAAGGACGAGAAAGAGCTGGTCGTCACCGAGAACGACGCCACCTATACCGCTCCCTACACCGCCATTTCTCAGGGTCCCATCACTCTTATGACCCACTTGATCCCCGGCTGCAGCCGCGGCTGGCATTTGGTCATTGACCGCCGCACATGGGCCGTCACCGCTTTTGAGACCTGGTTCGGCATCACCGTTCCCGTAGGCATGGATCTTTTCGGCATGAAGACCGAGCCCGATTATTACCGCGATATCCCCCGCGAGATCCAGCGCGAATACTATTTCGGCTGGCTGGATATGGGCAACAATGAAAAGCCCAAGCTGCACACCCCCACCAACCGCATCGAAGGCCGCGGCCTCTACTGGAAGTATGACTGCGGTTACGAGTTCCTCACCTTCAACCCCAGCCAGTACTGCACCACCCTCTCCGAGCTGGGCGCTGCTCAGGGCGGCATCACCGTCACCAATCCCGCCGACTACATCCGCATCGACGATGAAAACTACATTTACGCCCGCTGGGAGGTCGAATTCTCCGGCAAGATGTGGATCGAGATCATGAACTTCTTCGATTTCACCGCCACCGGCCTGGAATTCGGCTTCGAGAAGGACGACAGCCTCACCTACAAAATGCACCGCGCCGAGCTGGAACTCACCGGCGATGCCGCTCACCTGGAGAAGATCAACTCCTTCGGTGACAAGGAGCGTCCTCTGGCCGCCACTATGGGTCAGAAGAAGGGCGGCCGCTATGCATACCGTCCCATGGACATCGACGTTCCCATGCCCCGCGAAGAGGCTCTTGCCCACGCAGCCGCAAGACAGATGATATTCGGCGGCGGTCAGGAGGCCAACATCATGGACTCCCACAACAACCTGCCCTTCAACTATGATCTGGTTGGTCAGGAATTCAAGGTCTGGGCAGACAATGAGAAGTATGCTCAGGCACCCTGGAGCGGCACCAAGGGCACTCCCTGGGAGTATCAGTTTGTAAGCAACGATACCCTCAAGTGGCGCTATGGCGACATGGAGTGGCAGGAAGAGGTCTACAAGTGCTTCCAGCCCGATAAGAAGCTGTACTTCTTTGCACATCTGCTCACCGGCGATCCCGACTATTCCATGGTCGCTCAGATCATCGACCTGCAGAACGGTCTTGCCACCACCATCAAGACTGGCATCGGCAACTGGCAGAGCGAGTGGGAAGCAGGCGCCAACGTTCACTTCGGTACCGTTGAGTACGGCGATCTGAAGGCTCCCTTCGCACGTCGTCACCACTTCACCGACGAGCTGGTTGGTCAGTGCTTCGCATGGGCATACACCGACACCATGAACTCCATCCACGTTTACTCCTCTCCCGAGTCCTACTCCTGGACCATCTTCGATGACAACAACGGCGGCGGTCCCACCTGGTCCAGCCCCTGCTTCTACATCAAGCTGCGTCCCGACGTATACCTCTTCCAGTGGGTTGAAGAGAAGTGCAACGGCAGCCAGGGTCTGGTTGTCATCAACCGCAAGATCCAGCACGACGGCGGCTTCTTCTACGGCGTAAGCCACGCCGGTCTGAACCTGAACATTACCGGCGCTTTCATGCGTGAGCTTGGTAAGTTCGATATCGCAAAATACTTCGACCGCATCCCCGGTATCAAGTAATTTTGTAAAGAGTTATAATTAAAAATTTTCAAGGGACTGGCGCAGATTTTATCTGTGCCAGTCCCTTAGTTTGTAAAACGGTGACCTATTAACGATAATCCGCAAAATCCAAAATCCCATCGAAGGGAACGGTCTTGACCGTTCCGCGAACACCATCACCGTCGGCAGTACCGTTACAAACGGCTGAGGCACGCCTCAGCCCTACGAGCAGGACGGACTCAAATCAACAACGTAGGGCGGTGGCGTGCCCCCGCCGCAGCGTAATGATACGCCCGCACTACAGATTTGTCATTCCGAGCGCAGCGTGGGAATCTCCGGCGCAATATTAGATAGGCACATACGTCAAAAAGATTTCTTCAACAAACACTAACGCCCCGACAAATATTCGTCGGGGCGTCTTATCGTTTTTATTAAAGCTGTGGATAAATATGCTCCACGATGGCATCCAGCAGCTTGAATTCATCGCGGGATTCGGCAACCACGGTAACCACCGCGTTCTTATCCCGCAGCACGGCGCAGCTCTGTCCGCATTTGCCGTTGGCGCGGAATACACCCATGTCATCGCCCCAAAACAGGTAGCCGTACTCAATTCCGGGCATACCCGTATTGGCCTGAGGCTTCATGCTCTCGACCACCCACTCCTCGGTGAGTATCTGTCTGCCGTTCCAGTTACCCTTGTTCAGGTACAGCAGACCCAGCTTGTGAAATTCGTCGATGGTGAGGAAAAGTCCTCCCGCGCCGAAATTATTGCCCATGGGGTCGGTTTCCCATGTGGGGCGCTGTATGCCCATGGGCGCGAAAAAGCGGGGCAGCATATAATTCACAAGGTCACAGCCCGCACGGCGCTGCACCAGTATACCGGCAAGATAAGGGCCGGTATTGTTATACACGAACTTCTCACCCGGCGCAAAGTCAAAGGGCTGGGCAAGGGCGGTTTTCACCCAGTTGGGGTCGGGATAGTAGGGGCGGTCGGTCCCCATCAGGTATCCCTTTGCCTGACCTAAATTCATGGTGAGCAGATCGCGCACGGTAGCCTTGGCAAGATTATCGGAAACCACCTCCGGCAGGTCAGCCGCAAAGGCGTCGGTAAGCTTTTCATTGAGGGAAATAAGCCCCTCCTTCACCGCAATACCCACTGCGGCGGAGGTATAGCTTTTCGTGGCGGAATATATATTGCGGCGGCAGGCAGGCTCCCAAAGGTGACGGGCGATTTCCTCCCCGTTCTGCGTGACGATAATGCCAAGGGCGCGCATTGGCCCTGCGACTTCTATGAACTTGGACAGATCCATATTTCCCTATCCTTTCCTTTTGGTTTATCATGCTTCAATGGTATCACAAATTCACCCACACGGCAAGAAGCTGCAGATATGATTGAGAATGGGAAATTATTTTATACCTTGTTTTCGCGTATTATCGTTGTTACACCTCATCGTTTAACCTTCTCCCTTGGGAGAAGGGGGACTGCGCAAGCGGTGGATGAGGGGCATTTAGCACATTCCCGCATTATGATGACCACCTCATCCGTCATTTGCTTCGCAAATGCCACCTTCTCCTCGCAGGAGAAGGTTAACACTTTATTTTGTTGTGCGCATTATCGTTACTGCGGCAACTGTATTCCGCGCGGAGCGCCGAGGGCGGCGCTTCCTACAAAGCAGAGCAGGGCGGGATAAACCGCCCTGCCTGTAGATATATAGTTTTTTCAAATTACGTTTCGCCCCACGCGCTCAAAATCTCGCTCCATGCACGGCTGCGCTCGGAGTCGTCTCCCGCTCCGTTGTAGATATCGTAGAACATAAAGCGGTAGTCCACCATTTCTCCGTCTACGGAACGGACAACCAAATAGGTATACAAATCATAATCACGGACGCGCAGCTCACCGTCCAACCACATACCGCCTGCCCACGCCACCTTATCCGGGTCCTCGGGGATAAAGGCCACGTCCCATTTATAGACCGTATACAGCTCGTCGCCATTTTTGAAGAGGTCGTGCTCATAAAACTCGGTTATCTCGTAGCCGGTGAAGGGCTGCGCACCCACCGCCAGCTCGCTCTGCCGTATGCTTTCCTCCGCCCGGGCGGCGAGGATATCCTCAAAGGCCCAAAGGGCTTCGGTTTCTATAAGGCCCTCATGCCTGAAGGCACTGCGAATAAGGTCGTAAAGCTTTTTGTCCTTGAAATAATAGGTAGTGTATTCGCTCTTGTCGGTATGGTAATAAAGCTGGATTATATTCCTCTCCGTACCGGCGTACAGGCGGAAGTTTTCATCCCCCACGCCGGTATAAACATCTATGTTCCAGTGGCCCATGACGCCCTCGTCGCGCGTAATGGGATTGGTTGCGGCGCTGTTCATGGCCTCCGCCATCGCCGCCGGGTCTATCTCGACCAGGCTGCTGATATACTCTATATCCTCAGCGCTGAGATTTGCCATGCGCTCAAGAACGCTGTCTCCAATAGTCACCTCGGCGCTTATCCCGCAGGCGGATAAAAACGCTTCTAAAGACCAGCCCTCATAGTCGGCAAATGCGCCCTTTGCATCGGCCGGCATCAGGTAGCCGTCTTCCGTTAAATAAGCCATTGCAGCATTGTTTGCAGAAAAACCGTGACTTTCATGCAGGTCTATAAAGCAAAGATAACGGATGCCGTCAGGAACTCCCCTGTGACCATAGTCGGACGTTATCAGTCCGGAATTGCCCAGCCACAGCTCCGCAGCCGTTCCCCTTTCAGGCATTCCCTCGCCATATATCACCTCATCTATCCACACCGGCAGGTACTCCATGTCATAATGATACACTATCTCGTCGGTAACTGTTACCACGGCAAGTCCCTCCGCAGCTTCCAGCACATATTCCAAATCTATGGCGTTACCGTGCGTGTCGGCGGGATAAATCTCACGCAGCTCTGCTATTTTTTCGTCGCTCAGTTTTGCCGGCTTGCCGCCATGTTCCGCGATAAATTCTTCAACGCCGCCGTCGCGGATCTCGATGCGGGTATTAAGGTCATTGGCAACAAGGTAGATATACATGGGCTCCATCTCTATCTGAGGGCTGCTGCCGCCTATCCAGAGAGAAAATGTTTCGTCTATTTCATACACTCGGATATACAGACCCGAGCCGGTCTCGATATAATCAAACTTCTCAAAATCAGCCCAGCCGAGCTCATGGCCCTTTTCCGCCAGCTTTACCACATGATGAAGCTGCAGCACCTCTTTGCTTGAGGACACTTCCGCAGTCTGCTGCGGGGCAAGCTCTTCGGCGTTGAAGCCTGCCATGATGACTATGATGTACTCATACTGCTTCAGCCGTTCCGGCTCTTTTTCAAGGGTCTCGCAGTCAAGACCGTGCACTCCGTTGCCCAGGTCGAAGGCAACAGCGACAAGCATTCTGGCCGTTCCGGGTTCAAGGGCTATATCTTCCTCCTTTTCCCGAGCCATGGTCGCCCAGCCGAGGCCGCCTGAATATTCGGGCAGGGCGAAATAGGTCAGCAGTGAGCCGCCGTACTGGTCTGTTGTTATCTGCACATCCACTCCGCTGTACTTATCGTCCTCACGGCGCGGAGTCAAAAGCAAATCAATTTCCTTGGCATAGCGGGTGAACGTAACGGGAGCACTCTGCACGCATTCGCCATTCGCCCATACTTCGGCGACTATCGTTCCGCTCTTAACCGCCTCCCCTATGTCCAAATCGTATTCGATATGAATGTTGCTGTCGTTTTTGCGCTCCGTCAAAGTTATGGTGTCGCCCTTATCCACGGGGTCGGTGAGCAGGCAGACCGCCAGCACGGCGCAAAGCATCAGCGCTATTATGACTATCCAGATAACGGGCTTTTTCCACTTGGCAAGGTTCTTGATACGGCCGCGGGTATCTCCCTCGCCGAAGGCAAGGGGCGTTCTCGCTATTAGCCTGCGCCCAGTGGCAAGGCTCAGCAGCGACGCGGAATAGTCGGCGCGTATCTCGCTGCCGAGAGTTTTTATAACCGACTCGTCGCAGCTCATTTCCATGTCTTTGCCAGAAAGAATAAATGCCAGCCACACCAGCGGGTTGAACCAGTGCAGGCACAGCGCAGCAAATGCCAGCACCTTTATCACATAGTCAAGGCGGCGGATATGTCGCTGCTCATGGAGGATTATGTACTCCTGTTCTCTCTCGCCGATTGACGAGGGCAGATAGATTTTAGGACGGATAAGCCCCATGACAAAGGGCGAGTCGATGCGGTCGGCAAAATAAATATTATCCCGCAGCAGTGCCGCACCTACCAGTCTGCGCCGCAGCTTGATATAGGATACGGCGCTGTAAATAAGCATGACAGCAATACCGGTGAGCCATATGATGCTCAGCCACTGGGTGGGTTCAAAACTTCGGCCTACCAGTGCATAAGACTCTCCCGGCGAAGTTGTATCTAATACATGCCGGTTATACTGCCGGTCTGCGGGAGTTTCAAACTCAAAGCGCGGCAAAGTGCTGTCCACCATCTCCGTCGAAATCGTTTCCATTCTCGGAACAGCGCTTACCGGGGCTTCTATGGAAAAGGGGCAGAGCAGACGCAGCAGCACCACAGCCCAAAGCGCGTAGGATATCCACTTGGGCGCTTTTTTCAGCAGCAGGCGGGCAACGAGCACCACGGCAATGACTACGCTTGCCGTTTTCGACATGTCAAGAACCTGCATAAACACATTGCTCAGCATCATGTCACCCCCTCATCTTTTCAATGAGCTTCTCCAGCTCGTCTATCTCCTTATCCGAGAGCTTTTTACGGCTGCCGAAGGCCGCCAGAAAGGCGGGCAGCGAACCGTCAAAGGTCTCCTCTACAAACTTTTCGCTCTGCAAGGCATAGAATTCCTCCCTGCTCACCAGTGCGCTCACCGTTCCGCCCTCGTTTTGGAACAGACCGCGCTCACAAAGGCGCTTGAGCACCGTATAGGTGGTGGATTTTTTCCACGCCAGCTCCTGCTGGGCAAGCTTCGCCAGCTCACCCGAGCTCACAGGTGCCTGCGCCCATATCATATCCGCAAACCGAGCCTCAACGGCTCCCAGCTTATACTCATTCATATCAAGCCCTCCTTGTTCTACATCCTGTAGACCTGTTTTTTATTCTACATCGTGTAGACCGCTCTGTCAAGAGGTTTTTATGCAGCAATAGACCGAAATAAATCAAATAGCACCTAAAGTGAGCGCGCCCCTGTCGAAGGACAGGGGCGCGCTCATTCTCATATCGGTAAGCTGTTAAATATCAAATTACGGTATAGCCCGCGCGCTGCAGGCGGGCTTTTATCAGTTCGTCGTCCACCTCTTCGGCATAGGACACTGTCAGTTCGTTCTTTTTAAGATCTACCCTGCCCGCAATGCCCTTAATATCGTTGACTACTTCTTCAACGCGGGCCTTGCAGTTTTCGCAGTGCATACCTTCTACCTTGAAGGTTTTCTCATAGAGTACATTGGCAAGCTTTTTCTTCTTCGCCCTGTAGCCGCCGCCACCGCAGCAGCCGCCCTTACCCTTGAAATGCTTCACGGTATAGACGACGCCGA
>CAYYLZ010000002.1:0-81256 GCA_964472725.1 uncultured Oscillospiraceae bacterium | reverse complement strand
CCCGAAGCTCCTGCAGCCGAGCCCGAAGCTCCTGCAGCCGAGCCCGAAGCTCCTGTAGCCGAGCCCGAAGCTCCTGCGGCCGAGCCTGAAGCTCCTGCAGCCGAGCCTGAAGCTCCTGCCACCGCTCCCGCCGGTGATGTTGTTTATGTAAGCGTCAGTGTTGACGGCAAGCTTGAAATAGCTGCTCAGCCTGTTGCTGTTGCAGCCACCGTAAACGATGTTCTAATCGCAGCTCACGCGCAGTATTATGCAGGCGGCGCTGACGGCTATGCAGCAGGTATTGACTCTACCTACAATATGTTCATGATATCCAAAGTTTGGGGTGTTGGACAGACTCCTTGCGTTATCGTCAACGGCGAGCCTCTTGGCGCAGATATGTCCAAGCCGGCCACTGCTGATACTTGCCCCGTAGCAGCAGGCGATAACATCATCGTTTCTGTTGCCAGCGATCCCATGAGCGCTCCCAATCCTTATGTTTCCATGGCAGCAGCCAATGGCACCGTAAGCGCAAACCTTTGGACGCTCAACTTCATGACCTTCACTTATTCCTCTTCTCCTCTGGCAGGTGCCACTGTCGTTGACGGCAACGGCAACGTTTTGGGTACCACCGATGCCAACGGCAATTTGGCCGTTTCCGGCGTAGAGGTAGCGGCAGTTGACGGCCTTGCAGCCATTCCTGTAAGTGTTGCCACCAATTCCACAAAGGTCAACGAAGCGGCTTCTGCTCCTGAGCAGACCACTCCCGCTCCTTCCGTTCCCGCCGGCTCCGGCAGTGACGTTTATGTCACCGTTTCGGTTGATGGCAAGCTGGACATCGTTGCTCAGCCCGTAGGCATCAACGGTTCTGCAACTGTAAATGACGTTCTCAAGGCAGCCCATGAGCAGTATTATGCAGGCGGTGCTGACGGTTATACAGCCGGCATCGACTCCACCTGGAATATGTTCATGATAAGCAAGGCTTGGGGCGTTGAAGCAACTCCCTACGTTATCGTCAACGGTATGCCCATTGGTGCAGATCCTGCAAATCCCGCAGCCGCTGATGCTCTTACTGTTGTTCCAGGCGATAACATCGTTCTCTCCACCTCCAGCGATCCTATGGTAGCTGCCCGCGCCATCTCCATGGCAGCAGCCGTTGACGGAGGAAATGTTACCATCTCCGCTCTGGAGTGGACCCTTAACTTCACTACCTTCACCTATGGTTCCGTACCTCTTGGAAACGCCAATGTTGTTGACGCCAACGGCAATGTGCTCGGCACCACCGACGCAGCCGGTAACCTCACCATTCCCGTTACCGAGGTGGCTGCTATTGAAGGACTTTCCGGTATTCCCGCTGATGGTCGCTCCAACTCCACCGCTACCAATCCTCCTCTGCAGGATCCCAGCGATTACGTTGGCATTCCCGAGGGCGAGGGTGTTACCGTTTACTTTACCATTTCTGTTGACGGTGATCTGAAGGTAGCAGGTCAGAAAGTTACCGTTTCTAAGGATGCTCCAACTATTGAGAATGTTCTCAAGGAAGCTCACAAAAAGTGGTATCCCACCGGTGAGGGCGGCTTTGGCGCAGGTATTGACCCCACCTACATGATGTATCTCATCAACACCTGCTGGGGCGTTCCTACCACTCCGTATGTTCTGTTCAACGGTACTCCTCTGGGTGCGGATCTGTCCGTTCCTTCTTCTGCCGATACCGGCAAAGTAGAGGATGGTGATCAGATTACGGTTGTTGTGATTTCCATGGGTGTAAGCAATATTCCCGTTATCGGTCTCGTAAATGACAAGGGCAACCTGGTAGCTAAGGAATGGACTCTCGATTTCACGACCTTCTCTTATGACAGCTCCTCTTACTCCAATGCTGACATCATCGACGCAAAGACCGGCGAAGTCCTCGGCAAGACCGACGGTACCGGTAAGCTGAAGATGCCCGCACCTGAAAGCGGCGTTGTCGCAATTCCCGGCCTCTCTGCATTTGCTGTTTCTGCCGATGTTGAAGAGTTTACCCCTGCTGAAACCGTCTTTATTCCTCCCGCATTGGACTATTCTCTCTTTGGCGGCGAGGATGGCAGAGACCTCCTTATTATCCTTGTTTACGGTCTTATAATGGCGGTTCCCATGGGTATCGTTATCTTCATCGGTAGCCGTAAGGAAGAAAAGAACAAGGGTGTTAAGCACTTCAAGAAGACCTGGTAATTTAACCTTAGCTATTCTATAACCCTATAAAAATTGAAATGGAGGGAGTAAACTTGGCTAAAGCAAAAGTTGATAAGTATGCCGGCTCGGGAATGAAAAAACAGAAATTCACGACCGTTGTTAAGAGAATCTGGAAGATGGCAGCTCCTTACTGGACCAAGTCCGAGGAAAAGTGGGCAAGTATCGCCCTGCTGGCCGTCAGCCTTCTGATGATGATTCTGAATACTATGGTTGGTCGTCGAATGGTCATTTGGAACAAGGACTGGATGAACGCGTTTAATAACCGCGACTCCCAGCTTTGGATGCAGCAGATCGGCGTATTCCTCATAGTTGGTCTTGCGATGGTATTCTCCGGTACCTTCAATACTTACATTACCTCTTGGATCCAGCTTCGTTGGAAGAGATGGATGACTTCCTACTACATGGATCTTTGGCTCACTGACAATACTCACTATAAGATGCAGGTTACCGGAAGCGAGACCGATAACCCCGACCAGCGTATTTCTGAAGACATTATCCAGTTCATCACCTATACCTGGACCTATACGTTCTCGTTTGTGCAGAACCTGTTGACAATGGGCACATATCTGGTCATGCTGTGGGATCTCTCCGCTACCATTCCTCTCATCATCGGCGGCGTAGATATTTCCTTCCCCGGCTACCTGATCGTTCTGTCTATCATTTATGCAATTATTACCACCGTCATCTCTCACGTCTTTGGTAAGCAGCTGTCCAGACTGAACTACAACCAGCAGATGTATGACGCAAACTTCCGTTATGCACTGGTTCGTCTTCGTGAAAACTCTGAGCAGATCGCTCTCCTCAACGGTGAGGATGTTGAGCACGCAAAGGCAATGAGCATCTTCGGTGACTCTGTTCTTAATAGCTTCCGCACTATGAACAGAAACATGAAGTATGGTCTTGTTACCACCTCTCTTGCTTACGTTGACGCAATGATGTTCACCTTCATACTTGGTCCCGCATATTTCTTCCATGGCGCCATGGACGGTTACGGTACCTTTATGCAGGTTGCAACCGCGTTCCAGAACGTTGTTAACGCCTTCAAGTGGTTCTACACCAACTACGTTGGCCTGGCTGTTTACATCGCCGTTATCGACCGTCTTTACGCCTTCAATGACATCTATGAGAAGACCGAGCATATCGTTCAGGAGTCCAAGCTCCAGCTCACTGAGAACAACGATGGCGAGATCAAGGTTAACGACCTCGATGTTTACCTGCCCACCGGCCATCTGCAGATTTCTGCTAAGGATATGGTCATCACTCAGGGCGAGAAGATCCTCATCAAGGGTCGCTCCGGCGCCGGTAAGACCACCCTCTTCCGTGTACTGGCAGGCATTTGGCCCTATGCAGATGGTAAGGTTTCCATTCCTACAGATAAAAAGGTCATTGTTCTTCCTCAGAAGCCCTATTTCCCCATCGGTACTTTGATCGAGGCCGTCAGCTATCCTCTGCCCGCCGGAACCTACACTCGCGAGGCTATCCAGCAGGCTCTCATCGACTGCAACATGTCCTCCATGGTCAACCGTCTTGACGAAGTTGCTCATTGGAACATGATGCTCTCCGGTGGTGAGCAGCAGCGTCTGGGTATTGTCCGCGCCCTGCTCTTCAACCCCGATTTCCTGTTCTTCGACGAAGCTACCGCTTCTCTCGACGAAAAGTCCGAGGCCGAGCTGTACAGCATGCTCCTCGAGCGTATGAAGGATACAACCATCATCTCCATCGGTCACAGATCCTCCCTGCAGCAGTATCATAGCCGTACCATTATGGCTGAGCACGCTGCAAATCCCGGCAGCTTTGAGTTCATTGAACCTACTGACGAGAACGCCAACTTTACCTAATAAATCGCTCGTATGCCGGGTGTGCCTTTCGGCACACCCGGCATGCGTATATATGACAGTTTTGGCACAATTGAATTGAGAAAATGAATTGGAGGAAGCTTATGAAAGGAAAAACCTTGGCTGATACCAAGACCCGTAAAAGGGTTGCCAGTGTGGAGTTCTGGCGTTTTGTGTTCACGTTCCTCGTGTCACTGTATCATTTTGAAATATTTTTTCCCAAGAGGAAGCTGTTCCTGTCCGGCTCGAGCGCCGTTGAGTTTTTCTTCGTTCTTGCGGGCTTCACCATAGCGATGGCGGCTGCCCATAAGAGAGAGCGCCAGCTTGAACCCTACACTACCAGACAGGCACACCTTCTTGCCATTGATTTTGTAAAGAAGAAAGTTATAGCCATATGGCCCGTTATCTTTATCTGGGCGATCCTCTATATAGCGACGGTTGACACAACCATGCTTTTTGGCAAGACCCTGCTCGATGTTATCCTTAACCTTGAGTGGGAACTGCTCTTCATGGTAGGAACGCCATTTGGCTTCAATTATGGGTTTGCACCCAATATACCTCTTTGGTTTTTGACCTGTCTTATGGTTATGGGATATATTTATACCTTTGCAATCAACCGTTATTATGACGGTACTCGTTTCGCGGCTCCCGTGATAGGCATATTCCTGTATATACTCTTCGGCCTTGAGGCAACATCTACTCTTGACCATAATATTCAGGTGGGATTCAGCACTGCCGGCATGATCAAGGGTGCGGCTGAAATGGCACTGGGTATTACCATGTATCAGGTTTATGAGGTACTTTCCAAAAAAGAAGTTACTATACCCATGCGCGTAATTACCACAATTATTCAGATATTTGCGATAATTCGCCTCTATCAGCTTATAATAGGCGCTTATGTTTCTATGGACAATTACCGCAGAATTATATATATTATGATTATAATAGTAACTTCCTTCCTGAATGTTACACCCATTGACCGCGTTCTCAACAATAAGTTCTCAATTTTGCTCGGCAAGATATCCCTGCCGATGTATATCACGCATTATACCCTTATAACTTTTTGGATGGGAAAGCTCATGAAGCTTAAGGGCGACCTTATGTTCAAGATGTCCTCTTCAAAATCGGCAGAGATGCTCTATAACTTCCTGAAGGGAACAGGCGGATATGATGAAAAGTTCCGCCAGATACCCATGACTTTTAAGGACGCAGCCCTGTATATGGGACTGGTCATATTGGTCGCCATTGTAGTCACGGTTATTGTTGAGCTTGGCAAGCGTGCTTATAGAGATATTAAGAAGACTATTGCCGAGAGTAAGGCTGCGGAGGAAGCAAGAACTCTTGAGGATGCTAAACTTGAAGCTAATATTACCGGAAGAACCGTTGAGGAGATATTGGCTGAGAAGTACGGCAAAAAGGAAGAAACCGTAGAAAAATAATGTAAGGGGGGACGAGCTATGCCGCCCAGAATGGGACATGATCCCAACGCCGCGAACCGCGCCAAAAAGCCGGAAAATTTGCGAGATGTGCCGCGTTATATCCGCGACCTGATTGTGCCGACTGTTTCGCGTCTGTTTTACATATTCCGACTTGTTTGGGATACGAAAAAATCACTGCTGTTCCTGCAACTGTTTATGTCAATTTTCAATGGTGTAGCGCCGGTTGTCGGTTCGCTTATTTCGGCCGAGATAATCAATAAGCTTGCTCAGGTTTATTCCGGCGTAGCAATGGTGTTCTCGGTTATTACGGTTCTGCTCGTAGCGCAGTTTGCGTATATGATACTTCAAAACCTTGTTAATCAGGTAAACAACCTGATAACCGGTCTTGCAGGTGAGCAGGTGGCGAACCACGTGAAAATGAAGATAATGGCAAAGGCGAAAAGCATAGACATGGTCAGCTATGATATGCCCGAGTTCTATTCCAAAATGGAAAATGCCAACAGGGAAGCTGGAATGCGGCCCATGCAGGTAATGACCCAGACCTTTACCATTATCAGTTCCGTGATAAACGTTGCCAGCTACATCGTTGTGCTCGCCGCAGTAAATGCCATAGCTCCGCTGCTGATTATCGTAGTTGCAGTACCGCAGACTATAATTAACTTCTACCTTGGACGTAAAAATGTTGACTATATGTTCCGCAGCTCCAAGACCCGCCGTCAGATGGATTATTATTCGCAGACGGTGGTCAACAAGGATATGGCAAAGGAGATCCGCATGCTGGGTCTTGGCGATACTTTCGTTGGCAAATACGCCGAAGCGTTTCACGAATACTATACGGGTCTCAAGAAGCTTCGATACAAAGCCGCGATATTGAATCTTACAATGGTTGTGGTGACGAACGCTGTCTATTGCATGCTGTATATTTCGCTGGCTCGCGGTGTTTTTGACGGCTTGTATGAGGTCGGCAGCTTTGCGCTTTATACTGGAGCCATTACAAGCATAGGTTCCGGAGTAAACTCGCTGATCAATACTTTGGCAAATATTTATGAGAGCACGCTCTTTATAAATAATCTTAAATCCTTCCTTGAGGAAGAGCCGCATATTGTGCCCTTGCTTGCGGAAAGCGTACCTGTGGAGCATCATAAGCCCCATCGTATTGAGTTTGAAAACGTTTATTTCCGCTATCCCGGCACCACCCGTGACGTTATAAAGAACATGAGCTTCGTTATCGAGCCCGGTGAAGCCCTTGTTATCGTTGGCCTCAACGGTGCGGGTAAAACGACCCTGATAAAGCTGCTTATGCGACTTTATGATCCCAGTGAGGGACGCATATTGCTTGACGGGCGCGATATACGTGAGTATGATCCGGAGGATCTGTATTCCATTTTCGGCGTTGTATTTCAGGACTTTGGCAAGTATGCAGTTACGGTTTCCGAAAATATTGAGTTCGGCGATATCGATAAAAACGCAGGCTTTGCGGCGGTTCAGGATGCGGCAGAGCAGAGCGGCGCTGATGACTTTATTGAGAAACTGCCCAAAAGCTACGACACACCCCTTATGCGTTATTTTGAAGCAGACGGCATAGAGCTTTCCGTAGGTCAGTGGCAGAAGCTGAGTATTGCCCGCGCTTTCTACAGCGATTCTGATATACTCATACTAGACGAACCCACTGCGTCCCTCGACCCCATGGCAGAGCAGGAAATATTCAACCGATTCAACAGCCTGAGAAAAGGGAAAACCAGTATCTTCATTTCACATCGCCTTTCTAGCGCCACTACTGCCGACAAGATACTTGTCATTGAGGACGGACAGCTAATAGAGCAGGGAAGTCACCAGCAACTTATGCGCGATGGAGGCCGTTACAGTGAACTGTTTACGACTCAGGCTGCGCATTACATAGAAAATATAGGCGACGCTATGCCTGCTATGGGCAAACCTCCGATGGGGGCTTTGCCGATGGGAGACTATTCCGCAGGTATGCCACCGATGGATAAGATGCCGAAGGGGATGCCACCGATGGGTAAAGTGCCCGAAGGTATGTTCCGAACCCGCGAATAACAAAGATGTTTCATTTGCGAAAATTCTCTTGAATAATTTTTCGAATGTAGTATAATGTTTATAACTTATTAAAAAAACATTTTAGGAGGTTAACTATGGAAAATCTGCAGGGCAAAACCGCGTTTATAACCGGCGGCGCAAGTGGTCTGGGTCTCGGCATCGCCAAGGCCTGTGCCAAGGAAGGCATGAACATCGTTATTGCTGACCTTCGTCAGGAAGCTATCGATGAGGCTCTTGTTATTTTCAAGGAGAATAACTGGCCTGCTATCGGTGTATGCCTGAACGTAGCTGACCGTGAAGCTTATGTCGCTGCTGCTGATGCAGCTGAGGCAGCTTTCGGCAAGATCCATGTTCTCGTTAACAATGCCGGTCTTGGCGTTCCCGAGGGCAAGGTTTGGGAAGATAGCTATGAGATTATTGACCTCGCTATCGACGTTAACTACAAGGGCGTTCTCAACGGTATCAAGACTATTCTGCCCCGTATCATCGCTCACGGTGAAGGCGGTCATGTAGTCAGCACCGCTTCCAAGGCTGCTCTTGTTCCCGTTCCCGGATTCACTCTGTATAACTCCCTCAAGATGGCTGTTGTTACCGTTATGGAAACTCTGGCTACCGACCTTCAGGGTACCAATATCGGTTCCAGCGTATTCTGCCCCGGTCCCTTCGTAACCAACCTCGGTGCTTCCACCGGCGCTGTTATGAAGAGCATGGGCGTAGAGGTCAAGAGACCCGAGCCTCCCAAGGCTCCCGAGAAGAAGGACGACGCTCCTCCTCCTCCCCCTCCCGCAATGGATATCGATTTCAGCAAGATCATGCGTTCTCCCGACGAGGCAGGTGCTCGTGTTGTTCGCGGTATCAAGCGCAACGACATTTACATCTTCTCTCACACCGACTTCAAGGGCGGTTGGGTCGCACGTGCAGAAGCTATTGCTAAGGGCTTCCCCGATGAGCCCCTCAACCCCGACTTCAAGAAGGTCTTCAGCATGCTCGCATACAACCCTGTATTCGAGAGACAGACTCAGGTTCCTGCTTGGGAAGAGTAATTCTTCGACTGTTAAAGGCCGCAGCTTTTGCTGCGGCCTTTTCGTTTAGAAAGGATTGATATTACGTGGCATATATTGAGGCTGCTAAAGCGTTGGGTTTACCTATGCTACGAGCATAAATGCCGATATTTCCGGCGTAATGCGCATGGTGGCTTGTGTATTGTATAAAAAAACAGGAAGAACAATGTTCCTCCTGTTTTTTGTATACGAAAATCAAAGTTTGGTAACCCAAAGACCGTGGAGATTGCAGTATGCGTATGCGGCAAGAGCCTTGTCGTCGCTGAGTGCAAAAACAGTCTTGGGATCCTGACCGGGCTTGAGCGCCTTGCGCTGTCCGCCATTTTCGGTGAGCAGGTATACCCACTCGATGTAGTGCTCGGGGAGCATGGGATGTGCGGCAGAACCGATCTCAACGGTGACGGTATCACCGTCTACCTTGACTACGGGAACGTGCTTCTCCTGACTTGCGTCGGTACTGTTGGCGATAAGCTCTTCCATAGGCTCGCCGCAGCAAACGATGGGAACACCTGCGTTGTTGACCATACCTATAATGTTGCCGCAATGCTTACAAATATAAAATTTGTTTTCCATGTTAAATACCTCCATATATGATTAATAGTTTTCGGCGCGAACTTCGAAGAAACTTTGAGAATACTTGCAGACAGGGCATACTTCGGGGGCCTTGGTACCTACAACCAGATGACCGCAAATGCGGCATTCCCACATGACCTGTTCGCCCTTTTCGAATACCTTCTGCATTTCTACATTGTGAAGCAGCTTGCGATAGCGTTCTTCGTGAGTTTTCTCGATAGCGCCGACCTGGCGGAAACGCTCAGCAAGGTCGTGGAAGCCTTCCTCATCTGCTTCTTTTGCCATGCGGTCGTACATATCGGTCCACTCGTAGTTTTCGCCCTCGGCGGCGGCAAGAAGATTATCGGCGGTGGAGCCGATGTGACCAAGCTCCTGGAACCATACGCGGGCGTGCTCTTGCTCGTTGCGGGCAGTGGAAAGGAATATCTCAGCCAGCTGATCGTAACCTTCTCTCTGGGCTACGGCTGCGAAATAGGTGTATTTGTTTCGAGCCTGACTCTCGCCGGCAAAAGCTTCCATGAGATTCTTCTCGGTCTTGGTTCCGGCATAGGGATTAGCGGCGGCAGCAACCTCTTCTACCTTTTCGAAGGCAGAAACAGGCTGCTTGCAGATGGGACATTTGAAATCATCAGTCATGGGACCCTCGTGAACGTAACCGCAGACTGTGCAGCGCCATTTTTCCATTGTAAGCCCTCCTTATTGGCGTATTGGATAGTATTAACGCAAAAGCGTTTTTCAATCTTGCAGTTATTATAGCACGCTTTAGTGGAAAAGTAAGTGTTTTTTTGAAATATTTTTCATTTTATGTAAAAGCTTTCAGCAGTCCGCGGCAGCCTTCGTCGATATCAGCATATGCGCGGTCAAAGTCATCGGTGTACCAAGGATCGGAAACCTCACCGGGGCGGGAGGTGTATTCCAAGAGCATTTTCAGCTTGCCTTCGGGATCGCCGCCGAAAGCTCTGTGCATATTTCTCATATTGGCGTTATCCATGCCGATGAGCAAATCGTATTCTCTATAATCCGCGGGAGTGATGCGGCGCGCTGTTTTACCGGCGCAGCTTATTCCATGCTCTGCGAGCTTGCTGCGGGCGGGAGGATATACGGGATTGCCCAGCTCTTCAGAACTGGTTGCCGCGGAAGCGATGAAAAATTCGTCTTCCAACCCTGCCTCGCCGACAAGCTTTCTCATTATAAACTCCGCCATAGGGCTGCGGCATATATTGCCGTGGCAAATAAAAAGGATTTTTGTCATAAATATAACCTCTCATACTATGTCGTTTGCTGCGCCAGCAGCAAATTTCAAAACGCTTGGAGCCTCGGGCAGAAAATCTTCATAATATTATCATACTACAAACCGGACTGAATGCAAATACATCGTTAACAGATTATGTGCAGAACTGATATCCTATGAATTGTAGTCTGTTATATATTGAACTTACGCACAGTTAAATGGACGAAGATAACTAAAAAAGTTATAAACATATCACCCGCAACTTTTGTCAGTAGCGTGCTACTGATATCAGCAGTAAGGCTATCCGCAAGTGGTACATTCAGAATACCAGCGGCAACGGCCCTGTATATCTGGATTATGGCGATGAACCTCAGGGCAACTTTGAACTTCTGTGGGAGAGTCACTGCGGTGCGAAGCTCTGTCACCTTAATGACGATACCGGCGCACAGGTAGATGTTAACCTTGAAGTATGTCAAGGCAAACCAGTTGCATATCCCGAGACCGCTCATCATCCCTATGACTTGAATAAGCTCTTTGGCGATGGCTATCTGACCTTTGAGCTTGGTTACTGCAACCTGCCCGATGGTGGTGCTGTTCTGGCAAACCTCACCGATATGACCGGTGTAACTCCCGAGATGTTCGACTTTTGGCTCGGCACGGTCTTAAGGCGCTCGGATATAAGATTTGGAATCGTGAGGACCACTACTTCGCAAGAACCCGTAACCGCGAAAAGGCTTTGGATAAGTCACTGAGCATGAAGGAATGTTACGGGGACAACGTACATGATGTTGACGAGAACGGCGGTCTTGGCAAGGGGCACGTTATTATTGGTTTCCACAATTTTGCCGACATTAGATTCGAACTCGAGAAACTCAAGGATTTCAAGGGCACCGTCGTGTGCTCCGACAACGCAGAATCTCCTGTGATCATGTGTCACTTACTTAGAGCCGCGGAGAACGGCTCTAAGCTCCGTACCCGTTTTTGTGTCGGCTACACTATCATCGACGGCAAGCCTAAGAAGATTCTGACCGACGACGTCCGGCTCCAACTTGAGCCTGTAAAGGCACTTCTTAACCGTCAGTTACCATTTGCCCCAAGCAGGATATGATAATCGCCATCAATGAAACCGCAGTGGGCGCTCACTGGACACAGAATACGCTGAACATCGTTTGGGATTATCTTACCAAGGTAGATGCCGAACCCGTCAGCGATGATGAGAAGGCATGCGACAAAATCAGCCGTAAGCTGGATTCGCTGAGCATTCCCTAACCTGCCATAGCAGTTTGTGAATAAAATGAAAAAATCAGCGTAGACGTGATACCTACGCTGATTTTTTATAATTATTGCTCGCCAAAGAAACGCTTGATGTATTGCTCGTTCATGTCTTGTTTGATAAGGAACTCTCTGTAGCCGAGTTTTCTGCTGCCCAAAAGTCCGGCGGTGCGAAGGTATTCTATCGCGTATGTGGCGGCACCGGCAGCGCCAAGCTTCAAAACGTCCTCGTCAACGTCAAATTGCTGATTGTGATGGGCCGCGCCAATGCCTTTTTCCTCGTTCTGCATACCGAGAAAAGCGTAAACACCTGGCCACTGCATAAGATACTGGGAATAGGAGTCGGAGGCCATCCACGGTTCGCCTTCGCCGACTTTTTCAATTCCTATATCCTCGCCGATAACCTTTCTTGCAAATTTGGCCAGTTCCGGGTCGTTTACAATGGGCAGACCGGGTTTTGTATAGAAATTGTATATGGGGGTGCAGCCATAAGTGGAACAGGTTCCGTCAACAAGTCGGCGAAGCTCGTTGTAGAATGTCATACCTGCGCCTTCCTGATCGAAGGTGCGCATGGAACCGCTGAAATTGACGGTTTGGGGGATTATATTGCCCGCAACTCCCGCATTCACCTTGCCAACCGAGTAGGTCAGCGTTTTATAAGGGTCAACTTTCTGAATTCGAAGGGAGAGCATACCACCGTAAACAGCCCAAAATGCGTCGATGGGGTTGACGGCTTGGTCAGGTCGGGAACCGTGACCGCCGCGTCCGTCGATGGTAATGTCGAATGCCATAGCGCCCGCCATCATGTTTGTATCGTTGATGACCATATAGCCCGAAGGCGCGGTCGCCAGCAGATGTATGCCGTAAACGGTGTCAATTTTTATGTTGTTCTTTTCGATGTAAGCGAAGATATATCCTACGTTGCCGGTGGCCTCTTCGCCGCGTTCAAAGCACAGGTATACTGTGCCCTCAAGCTCGTACTTTTTCTCGACAAGGATTTTGGCAGCGCCCAGAAGCATTGCTATATGGCCGTCATGACCACAGGCGTGCATAACTCCGGGAATCTTGGATATACAGGTTCTGCCGCCTTCTTTTAAGTTGTCCGGAGTTTCCTGTACGGGGAGTGCGTCAATGTCAGCTCTCAGCATAACGGCTTTGCCGTTGTCTTTTTCACCCTTTACGGTGGCAAGAATGCCGCCGTTTTCTACAATTACGTAGGGAATGCTCATGCTGTCCAACTGGGCAGCTATGGTTGCGATGGTGTTGTGCTCAAGGTTGGATAACTCGGGATTTTCGTGGAAATAACGCCGCATGGCGATGATGTATTCTTCGTGCTTTGCAGCAATCTCAATGTTTTTCATAATTGGTCTCCAATATGTTTTAATCGTCTGCGCCCCAAACCATTGCGCATTTTACTGCTTTGTGCCAGCCCTTGAGAAGCTGAGTCTGCTTGCCGGCGTCCATAGAGCAACTGAATACCTTGTCCAGCGCCCAGTTGTTTCGTATATCGTCGGTGTTTTTCCAATACCCCACCGCAAGACCGGCAAGGTAGGCAGCGCCAAGGGCTGTAGTTTCTATACAGCTGGGGCGATGCACCTCGCAGCGCAGAATGTCGCTTTGGAACTGCATGAGAAAATCGTTGGCGCTTGCGCCGCCGTCTACTTTGAGAGCGGTTATGGGTATGCCGGAATCCTGTTCCATTGCCTTGCAGATATCATAAGTCTGATAAGCTATGGACTCGAGAGTTGCGCGCACAAGGTGAGCACGGCAGAAGCTGCGGGTAATACCCACAACACAGCCACGGGCGTGCTGATCCCAGTAGGGAGCACCAAGGCCGGTGAATGCAGGAACAACATACGCTCCCGCTGTATCCTGCACGCTTTCGGCGTACTGAGAGCTTTCCTTGGCTGTGGTAAGTACATCTATTTGGTCGCGCAGCCACTGGATTGCCGCTCCGGATACGAAGATGCTGCCTTCAAGAGCATACTGCACCTTGTCGGGAAGTCCTACCGCGATGGTGGTAACAAGGCCGCTGTTGCTGTCTACAGGAGTATCGCCGGTGTTCATCAGAAGGAAACAGCCGGTACCGTAGGTGTTTTTCATCTGTCCCGCGTCAAAACAACACTGCCCGAAGAGCGCGCACTGCTGGTCGCCTGCGGCTCCGGCTATGGGTATTTCACCACCCAGCAGCTCATATTCCGTATTTCCGTAAAGGTATGTGGAGGGCTTGACGTCGGGCAGCAGCGCCTTGGGAATATCCAGCAGCGCGAGAAGCTCATCGTCCCAACAAAGATCGTAAATATTATAGAGCATGGTTCGGCTGGCATTGGTATAGTCGGTGACGTGGACCTTGCCGCCGGTAAGATTCCAAATAAGCCATGTGTCAATAGTGCCGAAGAGAAGCTCGCCCTGTTCGGCACGTTCACGGGTTCCTGGGATGTTGTCAAGTATCCACTTTATTTTAGATGCGGAAAAATACGCATCGGGTACAAGGCCGGTTTTCTTTCTTATCATGTCGGAGTATCCGCGCTCAACGAGGTCGTCGATGATATCGGCGGTACGCCGGCACTGCCATACTATGGCGTTGCAAACGGGCTTTCCTGTTTTCTTGTCCCAGATAACAGCAGTTTCTCGCTGATTGGTGATACCGATGGCAGCGATATCCTCGGCCTGCACGCCCAGCTTTTCCATGGCGTTCTTGGTAACCTCGATGGTGGTGCGCCAAATCTCCATGGGATCGTGTTCTACCCAGCCGGGATTGGGAAATATCTGTCGGAATTCCCTTTGAGCCGAAGCGCAGATGTTTCCTGCGCGGTCGAATATTATACATCTGGAACTGGTGGTTCCCTGATCGAGAGACATTATGTAAGACATGATGAGTCTCCTTTCGATATTGTGAAGGATTTATCTGCTGATGTAGGCCGCCAGCCAGCTGCAGATGTCGTCGTATACTTCCTGCTTATTCAGTTCATTGAGTATTTCGTGGCGGCAATCGGGGTATAGCTTTATGCTTACATTGCTCATGCCTGCCTTTGTAAATTCTTTGGCAGCTCTTTCGACACCCTTACCGTAGGAGCCTACGGGGTCTTCTGTGCCTGCGATGAAGAGTACGGGCAGCTGCTTTTTCATTTTTGCGAGATTTTCGGGCTGCTCAATGTAGTAGATACCCTTCATCATATCCCGCAGAAGTCCGCAGGCGGGAGTAAAACCGCAGAGCGGGTGAGTTACGTAAGCGTCAACAACAGCCTCGTCACGGGTCAGCCAATCGCTGGCAGTGCGAGGATTGGCGATTTTCTTGTTGTAGCCACCGAATATGAGCTGCTGAAGCTGTTCGCTGGGGTTCTGCTCGCCGGTCTTTTTACACATTCCTTCAACTACCTTGATAAGAACGGGAAGGACAAATCTGGGCTGCCAGCCGGTGCCGCAGATAATGGCTGCGGTAATGCCGCTGTCGGGATACCGGGCGAGAATGGTTCTTGCCATGAAAGAACCCATGGAGTGACCGAACAGAACGTAGGGGAGACCGGGGAATTCTGCCATAGTGTCCTGCATCAGCTTATAGGTATCCGCAACGCCGTTGAACCAGCCGCCATGGAAATAACCGCGTATGCCGTCCTCGCCAATGGACTTGCCATGCCCCATGTGGTCTTCGGCCACAACGATATAGCCCATGGAGTTCAGGTGATTGGCAAAATCATCGTAGCGCTCTGCAAATTCGGCAATGCCGTGTACTATCTGTAAAACAGCTCTTACTTCACCGTCGGGCGTCCAGCGGCAAACATGTATTTTACCTGCGCCGCAGGAATCATAGAAATAGTCGGTTCTCATTGGGAATCCTCCGAGTTTCGAAAAGAATTAAGGTGTCAGATGCCTATGCCCTCATAGGCAAGGTCGCGTATTTCGGGGTGTATTTCTGCGTAGACGGCGGGGAAGCCGAGAATGTGCTGGACATAGAAAAGGCTGATGCGGTTTATGGGGTCGATGAGAGCATAAGCGCCGGCAGCACCGTCCCAGCCGAATTCGCCTATAGGAGTTCGACCGATTTCCGTGGTGTCCTTTACGCGTACACCGAGACCATAGCTGTAAGCTGCTCTGCCGCCGGATTTGAAATCCTCAAGAGCAATACCCGTTGTAACACCCTGCATGAAGCGCTTGATGGACTCTTCGCGGAGAATGCGTGCTCCGTTTGTGCCAACACCGCCGTTTGCGAGAGCGTCGATAAAGGTGATATATGCTTCCGCTGTGCTCATAAGGCCTGCACCGCCGCTCTCATAATTCTCGGTGAGCTTGTAATGATTGTGCTGGGGGACCGGAGCCATGGTGCCGTCAATAGAGTTGAAGTTATACATTGCCGCTGCCTTGATAGTATCATCTGTGAAAAGGATATCCTTTATGCCGAGAGGCTCGAAAATGTGCTTGCGCAGATAGTCACTGAATTTTTCTCCGCTGACCACTTCAATAACTGCTGCCATTACATCGTGCCCCAGTGAATAGCTCCAGCGTGTGCCGGGCTCGCAGATGAGAGGCATTTCGGCCATAGCGCATACAAGTTCGCGAGTATTGGCCTTACCGCCGCTTTTCTCAATGGCCTCCTTTATGGCTTCGGAAGCAATATCGTAGGTAAGACCACCCATCATGGACATAAGGTCGATAATGCGGATTTTGTTTTGGGCGGGGTGAGAAGGTTCGTCGCGGGTGGGCATCTGCATCGGCCATGAATTGAACTCAAATTCGCGGTCTATAACGCGCATGGAAGCGTATTCGGGCAGGTATTTGTTTACCTCGTCACCAAGTGTTAGCTTACCCTGCTCGATAAGCTGCATAGCTGCCGTCATGGTGATGACTTTTGTTGCGGAGAACAGATAGTAATATTCGTTGCCTGCAAGGGGGACTTGTTTGTCGTGGTCGGCATGACCTGCCATGTGGCGATATATTACTTCACGATCTTTCATGATGATGCAGTCAGCGGAAGGAACTCCGTAACAGGTTTCAAGAGAATCTATGTATGCAGTCAATTTACTGAAATCCATGGTTGATAACCTCCCAATAAAAATTGTGTCAGTCAATAATAACGGTTGCAAGAGGCGGTATGTTGTGAACCTTGCCGCCGCGTCGTATGCTTACTTCCATGCCGCCTGGATTGTATATCATATCACCTTCGGCGGAGTATTCAAGATTGCGGTAAGCGGTGACGTAATCGTATATTTCGATATTTGTGGCAAACCATACATTTTCTCCATGGTCGTGCATATATCGGCAAAGGTTTTCGATTATATCCCAGTTGTTATCTCCGGCAAACTCGTAGGAATGTCCCCACACATAGAAAAGCTGCTTATTTGTGGACATAGGCTCGTCATTGCAGAATGCCTCGGCAAGTTCCATAAGTCTGGTGTCGTTGTGGTGGCAGGTGGCGTTCCATGCCATGAAGTCGCGGGGAAGTGAGAATTCGTGGGTAACCTCCACCGTGCGGGCGTAGAGATATCCCGCATATCGCAGGATGTCCTTTGCCTTTTCGCCATAATTACCGAAAGGGTAGGCATAGCCTCTTACCAGCTTACCCGTGATTTTCTCAAGACTTGCCTTGTCCTCTATGGTTTCATACATAAATGCGGAGCTGCCGATATCCGTAGGACTGGCATGATTGAGTCCGTGACCCGCAACCTCGTGGCCCTCGTAAAGAGCGGTAACCTCATCTGCGCTTATCTTGCTTAGGTCAAAGACTCCGAAGGGACCGTCCTTAACATCATCAAGATCAAGAAATCCGGAATTCAGATTGAATGTGCCGCGCACGCCGTAGCGGTTTACTATGTCCAGCAGACGGCGGTCGTGGATAGTGCCGTCATCATAGCTGAGGGTAAATGCCTTGGACTTGCCCCCAGGGAATACTATTTCATCAAAAAGTGCGCTCGTTCTTTTCACAGTGCAGTCACCTTTCTTTCATAGGTTTATGTGTTTATAATATGATAACAGATTTAAACCGCACTCGTCCATAGTAAAACGCATTATATTTGCTTTTGACTTTTAATAAAGCTGCGATTATGGTATAATTAAATCACAGTAATACATCACCGATGAGTCGGAGGATTTGATCATGATTGAAAACAGAGTAAAAGACCTTGTAATTATAGGCGCAGGTGTTGCCGGCCTTTCTGCCGGTATTTACGCGGGTCGTGCCAAAATGGATACACTTATGCTTGAGGCCGCGTTCCCCGGGGGACAGGCTGCGCTTACAAACGAAGTTGAAAATTACCCGGCAATAGATAATATCAGCGGTCCTGAGCTTACGAACAATATGCTTGAGCAGGCGACCAAATTCGGAGCGGAGCTGAAAACCGCTGCCGTTACCGGTGTTGAGCTGAACGGAGATGTCAAGGTGATTCACACCTCAGAGGGTGATATTCAGGCGAAGACGGTAATAATAGCAACCGGCGCAAAGCCAAGAAAGCTTGGCTTTGAGGGCGAAGACAAATTCTTTGGCAGGGGAATAAGCTATTGTGCCACCTGCGACGGCTTCTTTTTCCAGGATTGCGAGGTTTTTGTGATCGGCGGAGGCAACAGCGCGGTGGAGGAGGCTTTGTTCCTGACCCGCTTTGCGAAGAAGATAACCATGATCGTGCGCCGTGACGAACTCAGCTGCACCAAGAGCATTGCTGACGAAGTGCAGGAAAGTCCGAAAATCGAAATCATGTATAACACCGAACTGGTGCGCGTCAGCGGTGGTTTCAAGATGGAGAGCGCGGAATTCAAGAACAACAGAACAGGGGAAGCGTGGACTTATACGCCTGCAGAGGGCGAGAAATTCGGTATATTTGTCTTTGTGGGCTATGATCCCGAGTCCGCCCTTTTTTCGGGACAGGTAGAACTGAGCGAGAACGGATATATTCTTGCCAATGAGCGCCTGCATACAAATATTCCCGGCGTTTTCGTTGCCGGTGACGTCCGCGCAAAGGAACTGCGGCAGATAATCACTGCCTCCGCCGATGGGGCAACAGCTGCTGTCGAAGCCGAAAAATATTTGAAATGAACTGACGAAACACTGTGTAATCAGTGATAACTTTTTTCACCCGAGGGGGCGTAAAATTGCGAAAAATTCTTGTAGTTTGGAAATTGATGTGATATAATACCATGAATATTAATGCGAAAGGATTGACGGACATGGTGAAAATGACAACCGATATGGGCAAAATCAATGTTTCTGCCGATGTTTTCACAAATCTTGCGGGCGCGGCTGCAACCAACTGCTTTGGTGTTCGCGGAATGGCCATGAGATCTGTAAGCGACGGACTTGTTCACCTGCTGAAGAAGGAGGCTATGGGCAAGGGCGTCCACGTTACCTTTAACGAAGACGATACCATCGCGATAGAGCTGCATATCATTGTTAAAAACGGTGTTAACATTCCCGTTATCTGCCGTTCCATCATTAAGGAAGTTAAATACAAGGTATCTGTTGATACCGGAGTTGAGGTAAAGAGCGTAGACGTTTTCGTCGACTCAATTATGCCCGAATAATACGAAATGGATCGAGCGCACGGCTGATCCGGGCGTTTTGAAAGGACGGACATTAGAGATGATAGAATTAATTGATGGGCTTGCCCTGAAAAAAATGTTTATAGCCGCTGCTGTTACTCTGGACGCTTATAAGGAAGAGATAAACGAGCTTAACGTTTTTCCTGTTCCCGACGGCGATACCGGCAGTAATATGAGCATGACCATTGGTAACGCAATGACTGAGCTGCAGAAGACTGAGCCTGACAGCGTTACCAAGGCGGCAGACATAGCAGCCAGCGCACTGCTGCGCGGCGCAAGAGGTAATTCCGGCGTTATCCTCTCTCTGCTTTTCAGAGGTTTCGCCAAGGCTGTTAAGGAAAAGAAAACTATTAATGCTGCCGAGCTGGCAGCGGCCTTCCATGAGGGCGTAGGTACCGCTTACAAGGCTGTTATGAAGCCCGCTGAGGGTACTATCCTTACCGTTTCCCGTATGGCTGCCGATGCAGCCTGCAAAGCAGCCGAAGAAGAGAACGATATTGAAAAGGTTATCGAACACATGCTCGAGGTCGGCGGAGAGGCGCTTGCCGATACCGTCAATCAGAACCCGGTGCTGAAGAAGGCCGGTGTTATTGATGCCGGCGGTAAGGGTTACCTTATCATTATTGAGGCTATGCTGGCTTCCCTGCAGGGCAAGGAATTTGCCGCTCCCGAGGTCAAGGCTGTGCAGGAGCCCAAGGATAAGGCTGATTTCTCCGACTTTGACACTGAGGACATAAAGTTCGCTTATTGCACCGAGTTCATCATCGGCCGCGAAAACGAGAAGGATCCTCAACTGCTTCGTGAGTTCCTTGACAAGCTGGGCGACAGCATCGTTGTTGTGGACGATGAGGAGATCATCAAGGTTCATGTTCATAACAACTGCCCCGGCGTTGTTATTACCGAGGCTCTTACTTATGGTCATCTGGTTACAGTTAAGATCGAGAACATGAAGCTGCAGCACACCGAAGTCATGGGTATGCAGGACGCTGCTCCCGCTGAGGAGGAAGAGACCGTTGCCGAGCCCGAAAAGGCAATCGGCGTGGTCGTAGTATGCGCAGGCGAGGGCCTTGAGGCAATGTTCAGGGATCTCGGCGCTGACGGAGTTATCTCCGGCGGTCAGACCATGAACCCCTCCACTGAGGATATCCTCAAGGAGATCAACCGCACTCCAGCAGAAACAGTTTTCGTTCTGCCCAATAATAAGAACATCGTTCTCGCTGCCGGACAGTGTGTCGGTATGAGCGAGAAGAACGTTATTGTTATTCCCACCCATACCGTACCTCAAGGTGTTTCCGCAATGCTTGCCCTTGATCCCGATGGGGAAGTGGCAGCGAATGAAGAGGCAATGAATGAGGCTCTTGGTACCGTTCATACCGTTACCCTCACTTACGCCGCAAGAAACTCCAATTTTGACGGCTTTGAGATAGCTGAGGGCGACTACCTTGCAATGATTGAGAACAAGCTTCTCACCGCAGGCGCTGAGCTAGCAGCCGTTGAGAAGGAGATTGGTGACAGCCTTGCAGCATTTGACCCCGAGCTGGTCAGCGTATATTACGGTGAGGACGTTACCGAGGAGCAGGCACAGGCTCTTGCAGATGTACTGCAGGATATCATGCCAGATGCCGAGGTCACTGTTATCCCCGGAGGACAGCCTGTCTACTATTACATCATTTCCGCGGAATAAATCTATACTCGATGGCGGGATTAATATCCCGCCATTGTCTGCGTGATACAGAAAGAACAGAGATGAACCGGCATGAACACAGAAAATGGATACACATGGCGTGACTTTGAGATAATCGATACTCATACTCACGTTTTTCCGGGAAAGGTATCGGCAAAAGCGGCCTACAATATAGGTCGTTTCTATGACCTTCCCGCTCAGCACGATGGAAGCTGTGAGGAGCTGCTGGCAAACGGTGCGCCCTACGGCATATCAAAATACGTGATCTGCTCCGTGGCTACCACGCCTCATCAGGTAACGGAGATAAATAATTTTATATCCGCCCAGCAGGCGGAGCATAGGGAGTTTTACGGCTTCGGCGCGCTGCACCCCATGATGAACGGCGTAGGTGACGAAGTGGAGCGCATTATCGGGCTTGGCCTTCACGGCATCAAGCTCCACCCGGACTTCCAGTGCTTTGATATAGACTGCCCCGAAGCCTACGAAATGTATGAAGCGGCAAGAGGCCGCCTGCCCATACTTTTTCACGTAGGCGATGACAGATACGAATATTCAAGTCCGAAGAAGCTGGCGAAGGTCGCCAACGACTTCCCAGACCTTAAGATAATAGCCGCTCACCTTGGCGGCTTCAGAAAATGGGACGAAGCCTGGGATTATCTCAAAAGACCGGGCATAAAGTATGATGTAAGCAGCACAATGCCTGTTGCAAGTATCGGCCGCACAAAAAAACAGCTGTACCACATGGGTGTTGAAAACTGCTTCTTTGGAACTGATTATCCTCTTTGGAATTACGGCGAGGCGCTGGAGCGCTTCATGAGCCTTGAACTGCCTTATGAGGATTGCAAAAAGGTGTTCTCTGAAAACTTCAAGGAGTTTATGGGAATTGAGTGAAAGTCGAAAGGACGTGCTTGATGGCTGACCAGAAAAAGCAAAGCTTTGTTCAGGGTGCCGCTATGCTTACGGCGGCAGTTGTAATAGTTAAGGTTATCGGTGCGCTGTATAAAATACCCCTTGGAAATATTCTCGGTGACGAGGGTATGGGTTATTTCGGTGCGGCCTATAATATTTACTCCCTGCTTCTTACCATATCCACGGCCGGTCTGCCGGTTGCATTGTCGAGAATGGTATCCGAGGCAAACGCGCTGGGCAAGCGACTGCAGGTGAAGCGTACTTTTACCGTGGCTCGAATGGCGTTCTTTGCATTCGGTCTTATTGCGACCCTGCTGATGATGCTCTTCCCGAATACGCTGGCAGACGCAATTGATAACCCGGACGCAGCTATCAGCATTTTCGTTCTTGGCCCCTCGGTGCTCCTGTGCTGCCTTATGTCTGCCTACCGCGGGTATACGCAGGGTCTTTCGGACATGGTTCCTACTTCGGTTTCGCAGGTGCTGGAAGTACTGGGCAAGCTTGTTTTCGGACTTGTGCTGGCATGGCTTTTTGTCCAAAATGGACGCGGACTGCCCACCGCAGCGGCAGGCGCTATTGCCGGTGTTACCATTGGATCCTTTGCCGCGCTTGTGTATATCGTTATATATAAGCAGCGCATGGAAAAGCGCACCGCCGTACCTGTTGCCATTCCGGACGTTCCGGAGGGCAGGGGAACCATATTCACTAAGCTGCTGAAAATCGGCATTCCGGTCACTATCGGTTCCGCGGTGCTTAATATTATCGCCCTTATCGATACCAAGCTGATCCTCAATCGCCTGCAGTTCGGCGCAGGTCTTGCCTACGAGGAAGCCAATATCCTTTACGGTGTGTACTTCAAGGTGCAGACTCTCTTCAATCTGCCCTCCGCATTCGTTGTGCCTCTTACTGTCAGCGCTATTCCCGCCATCAGCACCTATATTGCAAAAAAGCAGTATAAAGACGCTTCACAGGTCACCGGCGCGGCGCTTAAGCTTTGCGCGCTGCTGGGAATGCCCATGGCGCTGGGTATGTCCGTGCTGTCCGAGCCTATAATGAACGTGCTTTATCCGGGCAGCAACGAGCAGGGGCCTGCCTTGCTGGCAATACTGGGTATAGCGTCTTTCTTCGTATGCCTTACCATGATGACCAACGCTATTCTCCAGGCATACGGACACGAACGTGTGCCCGTATGGACAATGCCCGTAGGCGGCGTAGTCAAGATTGCTCTCAACTGGCTGCTTATCGGAAACGCAGCTATCGGCGTGCGCGGCGCGGCAATAAGCAGCGTGGCCTGCTACCTCGTGATAAGCATAATAAATATCGTGATTATCTGCCTGCGCGTGCCTGAGCACCCTAGCTTCACCAAGGTTTTTGTACGTCCCGTTATTGCCACTCTTGTAATGGGCGCCGCGGCATGGCTGTCCTATACCGGACTCAGCTCTGTTATTGGAACCGGCAGCGGAATGAAGCTTGTGCTGGCTATGGGTATGTCCATAGTGATTGCCTGCATTGTATATGCGGTTATGATAATTGCTATCCGCGCAATTACCAAAGATGAGCTCGAACTGGTACCCAAGGGTGATAAGATTGCAAAACTCTTAAAAATAAGATAAAAATTTGCTAATTTCCACTAAAATAGCCTTGCAGAACCGATAGACATATGGTAGATTATAATGTGCAAGAGTTAATAAGACCCTTTGGGTCTAAGGATAAATTATCGGGAGGAACATTTTAATGAACAAGACTGAACTTATCAATGCAGTTGCCGCTAAGACCGGCGTTTCCAAGAAAGATGCAGACAAGGTTATCGCAGCTACCCTGGATACCATCGTTGAGACCATGAAGGCCGGCGAGAAGGTTTCCCTTGTTGGCTTTGGTGCATTCGAGGTTAAGACCAGAGCTGCCCGCGTTGGTCACAATCCCAGAACCAACGAGCAGATCGAGATCCCTGCTTCCAAGGTACCTCAGTTCAAGGCAGGCAAGGCTCTGAAGGATGCTGTCGCTGAATAATGCGTTTTAAAAAGTGCCGCCGAAAGGGCGGCACTTTTTGCCATAGTAAGACAAAATGAGAAAGGAGAAACCCATGAGACTTGATAAATATCTCAAGGTTTCAAGACTTATAAAGCGCCGCACCGTCGCAAACGAAGCCTGTGATAACGAGCGCGTTGCGGTAAACGGTAAGGTTGCCCGAGCTTCCTACGAAGTGAAAATCGGCGACGTTATCGAAATCAGCTTCGGTCAGAAGACTGTCAAGGTTGAAGTAGTAGCCATCAGCGAGCATGCCGCCAAGAGTGACGCTCCTGCCATGTATAAAGAGATAATTTGACAATAATCAAAAAGGCACGCCGGGAGGATACTCATCCACCTTGCGTGCCTTTCGTCTGTTGTATGCCTTGGGATTGGGCGGCTTGCGGGTAACGGGATTGATACCGTACCAGCTTCCGCGCTTTTGGCGATCTATCTCCTTTTTCTTTTTGGGAGAGAGCTTTTCGTAGTGTACGAACTTTTCCGTAATGTAATTCCTCCTTTGGATCAGCAGCACAGTGTACGATAAAAGCAGGGGCTTGTCAAGCCGTATGCATATGATTTATATACTCTAGCATTGTGGATATCGGTGTCTAAAACCCTGCATTACTAACAAAAACAGCAATCAACCCTTCAATTTCTCAAAAATTATCGTTGCAATCGTTTTTTCATGGACAATCAACACATAAGAAAAGACCCCTGAACCATTAGGCTCAAGGGTAGTAAATCTTTTAGTACTATTCAATTCACCAAATTGGAATTTGTCGTTCCCACAAACTGAACGTTTCCGCTGCCTATTTCTTGATAATATTCCATTTATCATCTTCAATAACATATTGAAATTCACTCAAGCGTTCATCAAGCATCACATCAATCAAATCCTCAAAATCCTTAACCAAATTAACTTTATCCAGTTCATCAGTCCTAATCCAATGCATTTGCCCTTCATCAGAAGAGTAAAGTTCTCCTTCATACTGAGTTGCCTCAAAAAGAAAAACCATATATCGTCCTTCATCTATCGGAAAATGCTTTACACCGCACAATCTTGGATTAATAATCGTCAATCCTGTTTCTTCCTTCATTTCTCGAATAATAGCATCTACTATGGACTCACCTGGTTCCACATGTCCACCAGGTAATGTAAATCCCTGCCAATCTTTCTTTAATCTATCTTGCAACAAATATTGTCCATTTTGATGTAATAAACATAATGCTGTAAGTTCTACTGTTTCTGTACGAGACATCATAACACCTCCACAACTTCTTATTTGTCTAACTGTTTCTTCACATATATAAACGAAAAAACAGCAAAATATTTCTAATCACACCTACTAACGATTGTCTCATTCCAAAAGCGAAAATTTACAACTTGAATTCACAATGGACACTTCTTAAAAGAAATTCAACGCCGCCTTTAGTTATTGCAAATTTTCGATTACCGCTTCGGCGCACTTGATGCCGTCTACAGCGGCGGACATTATGCCGCCTGCGTAGCCTGCGCCCTCGCCGCAGGGGTAAAGCCCGCGGATATTGGTTGAGCAAAGCTGCTCCGTACGCAGTATGCGAACAGGGGAGGAGCTGCGGCTTTCAACGCCGGTGAGCACCGCCTCGGGAGCGTCGAAGCCCCGTATCTTCCTGCCGAACTGAGCGATACCGTCCTTAAGAGAGCTTACGATAAATTCAGGGAGATATTCGTCGGGCGAAACAGGAACAACGCCGGGGCGATAGCTGGGCGCTACATCGCCGAAACCACTCGCCTTGCCCTTGAGAAGCTCGCCGTAGCAAATGGCAGGTGCTTTGTAATTGCCGCCGCCTGCGGCGAAAGCAGCCCGCTCAAGCCGACGCTGGAATTCAACGCCCGCCAACGGGTGATCGCTGCCGAAATCGGAAGGCTCAACGCTGACGAGCACTGCCGCGTTGGAATTTTCGCCGCTTCGAGCATGATAGCTCATGCCGTTTGTCACAACGCCGCCAAGCTCGGAGGCGGCTGCAACCACGTGACCGCCGGGGCACATGCAGAAGGTATAAACGCCTCTGCCGTTGGGCAGATGCACAGCCAGCTTGTAATCAGCCGCGCCAAGAGCAGGGTGCTCGGCGAAATCGCCGTACATAGCCCGGTTGAGCCAGCTCTGTTTGTGCTCTATTCTCATGCCCGCGGAGAAAGGCTTCTGAATAAGCTCCGCGCCCTTTTCGTAAAGCAACTCGAAAACGTCACGGGCGCTGTGCCCTACAGCGAGAATTACATTATCGGTTTCAATTCGGGTAACCGTACCGTCCTTTTCGTAGCTGACGGAGCATATCCTGCCGTCGCTGCGCTCAAAGTCGCAGAAGCGCGCGCCGAATATCACTTCGCCACCGAGAGCGATTATCTCGTTGCGGAGATTTTTTATGGTTCCGCGCAGCTTGTCCGTGCCGATGTGAGGCTTGCCCGCGTAAAGTATTTCTCCGGGCGCGCCGCAGGCCACGAACTGTCGCAGTACCAGCTCTATGCGCTGGTCTTTCATGCCGGTGGTCAGCTTACCGTCGGAAAAAGTGCCTGCGCCGCCCTCGCCGAACTGAGCGTTGCATTCCGGGTCCAGCTCACCGCTCTGCCAGAATTTTTCCACCTTTTCAGTGCGGGAGTCAACGTCGAGACCACGTTCAAGGACGATGGGCATAGCGCCTGTCTTGGCAAGTGTCCACGCGGCGAAAAGTCCTGCAGGGCCGCTGCCGATAACTACAGGGCGTTTGCCGCATGTATTAATAGTGGGAATGTTATAGCTGTATTCTGCGATTTGACTGACTGTGGGCTCGTTTTTCAGCCTTGAAAGTATCTTTGCCTCGTTTTTGACCTCGGCATCGATAGTGATGTTGAAATGTACATCGGCCTTTTTTCGGGCGTCAACCGACTTCTTCGCCAAGCGGAAGGATATAATATCTTCTGCCTTGATTTTAAGACGCTTGGCAGCGGCGGCGAGTATTTCACCCTTACCGCCGTCCAGCGATATTTTTAGTTCACGTATTCTGAGCATAGGTTCACCTCAATCCCGTAAGGGCACTGTGTCCGGCCTGCCGACCGGAGGCCCATGCCCAGTGAAGGTTAAAGCCACCGCAGGGGCCAAGTACGTCCACGGCCTCGCCGCAGGCGTAGGCTCCGGGGAGCTTAATAAACTCCAACTCTGAAGTAAGCTCTTTTGCCGCAATGCCGCCACGTGTGACCTGCGCCTTATCCCAATCACCGCCGCAAACAGGGAAGCGCCAATCCTTGATAAGCTCTGCCAAAGCCTGTAGCACGTCGGGGTATATTTCACTGCAAGGGGCGGTGAGAGGAATTTTGCTTACCCGGCGAATAAGGCACTGTGCCACGCGCTTGTTGAACAGGCCGGTAAATGCTTCCTCAACGGCCGCGTCGGCACGGCAGTTGATTATATTAGTAAGTATTTCAAATATTTCCTCTTTGGAATATTCGGGCATCAGGTCAAGGGATAGCTCATCGGGAGAATATGCGGCAAGATCGAAAACGCAGATGCCGGAAAGCGCGCCATCGCCGAACTGCACTTCGCCTCGGCTGTGGGCGAGATAAGCACCCTTTTTGTATGCAGTTACTTTCGCCGAAGCGCGCAGACCCTTCAGTGTGCGCAGCTCCTGAGAACTGCACTGGAGGGGGGAGAGGGCGGGAGTGAGAGAAGTTATGGAAATACCGTAGGGTTTGAGCAGCTTGAAAGCGCTGCCGTCCGTGCCCTGCTTGGGCGCAGCCTTACCGCCGCAGGCAAAAATGATTTTCCGCGCCTGCACCTTGCGCCCGTCAGCTGCGGTTATAACGAAAGCCTCACCTGCATCAATGGCGACAGCTTCAAAATCGCACAGCTCCGTTGCGCCAAGGCGCGCGCATTCAAGGCGCAGCGCGTCAAGCACGGCAGAAGCTGCATTGCTCATGGGATAAATTCGACCCTCGCTGTCGGCGCGGGTGTAAAGCCCCATAGAAGCAAAAAAATCCACAACGTCGCCGAAGCTGTCAAGGACAGGGGAGATGATAGCCGGGTCACCCATAAAGCTTTCGGCAGCCGCGTTTTCATTGGAAAGATTGCAGCGCCCGTTGCCGGTGACCAGCAGCTTTTTGCCCACGCGATTGAGCTTCTCGAGAATGTATACAAAAGCACCGCCACGTGCGGCTTCTATAGCGGCGGCAAGAGCTGACGCGCCTCCGCCGATTATGGCAATGTCACAATAGTACATATCATACTCCAAAATAATTTGATAAATATATTTTATACCAACATCTGCTCCGCGTCAAACATATTGGGGTCAAAACTTGGCCTCATACTCTACATTTAGGATAAAATCAAGATTTTAAGCAAAAAAGTGTTGACTTTTAATGCGTGAAGTGGTATAAGGAAAATAAGGTAAAGCTTGAGTGCTCCGTTGGGCGATGAACCTCCCGGAGAGAATAGTGAATCGTGTGTGAATCACGAACGGTACCGCCGCTGTATGCGTGGAGAAGCGTTCAGGACGAAAGTCAGTCACTGGGGAAACCCGGGAAGGCAGAACGTATTTCTGTGAAGCGCAAGTCAGAAGACCTGCTCATGCTGTTATTCCGAGCCTGCGAGTTACAAGGCCCGGGGTGTTTTTGTATCGGGAAAACGGCCGAAGCATAACTATATGCTTCGGCCTTTTTTATTTCTCCTCACCTTAGACATCTTCAAAAATGCGTACCATCTTCCTCTGACTGCCTCTGTCAGTCACCTCCTGAGGCGGGAATGAACCGCCGGGACATAACGACAGGGCGAACGGTTCGGGCCCGTTCGCTCTGCTGCCCGGACATTAACTTCGATTATTGATTTTGACATAATAAATTCTGGGGGCGCGGGCAGTAACAGCCAACTGCCCGCCGCCTGGACCTTGTGTGAAAATTGATGATAAATTTGGAAAAACAAAAAAGGAAAACAAACAGAACAGGGGTTGCACAACTATGGCAGACTGCACTAATCTCGGAAAAAGAATACGGGCAATGCGCTCAAAGAAAAACATCACTCAGGAGCGTTTAGGCGAGATGATAGGCGTCGGAACGACCCACGTCAGCCATATTGAAACGGGCAACACCATGCCGAGCATGAAAACCTTTGTTAAGATAATCAATGCGTTGGAATGCTCAGCCGATGAGCTCCTGAGAGAAGAGTGAATCGAAAAGGAGAGGGCTTGACCGATGAGGTCAGGCCCTTACTTTGTTATTAACCGTCAAGCTCTTGACGCGTTAAAGTTCCCCATATATCTATTGTAGCCGTGTATTTTTCAAATCGTTCGTTGCCGTAATTTATGTATCGGGTTTCTCGGATAATGTCAAAGATTTTGTAGCGGGAATACTTATATTTTACCATATTTTCTATTTCAGGCTTTTCGTCGGTGGGCCATGACAGTTGTATGGTCTGCAATGCAGTCGTGTAAAATAGATTCGTGTTGTTTTCGTCACGGTTGAAGGATGTATACAGCTCGCTATCAGTGTCATATATTTCCCTTAATACTTTGCCACGATAGTTGAGGCCAAACATTGCCTCGGGCCATTTTGCGACTTGGCTGCTTCTAACTTTGTCAGTAGCATTTATTATAAGCTCGGGCATTTCACGTTGAACTGTTTCAAAGCTCAATTCTTCCACCGTTACGCTTGCAATACGTACAAAGCCAATAGAGCGCAGATATACAGCGGCAGCAATCAGAATAACACAAAAGGCAGCAACAATCACCAAGATGATACGGCGTGTCTTTTTGCGTTTGACTATATCGTTTGATATGGTGGTAAGAATGTGCAGCTTGCCTGAAAGTTGCGCGTCAAGCAGGGCAGAGCAGTCGGGACATTTGGCTATGTGCCGCTGCAGCTTTGCGGCGGTTTTTCCGTCGAGCTCACCGGATGCGTACTGCGGAATTAAAGTACGGAAAGCTTCGCATTTATCCTTCATAATATCCCTGCCTTTCGATAAAAATGTACGTTATTTATTGTATACATTTTATCATAAGGTGACGCATCGTGCAATATGAAAGCGGAAACGCCCTCCGCTGCTGCGGAGGGCGTAAGGTTATGCGTCGCCGTGGTTCTTGTACCAATCGCGTGCGTAGTTCCAATAGAACTTGTTTATCATTTCCATTTTGCGTTTGGCTTCAAGGTCGTCCTCAACTCCCATAACGTGAGCGCCGAAGGCGAATGCGCCGCCGGGGGCGAAGGTGTCCACGTATTCCACAAGAGCGTCCATGAGTATCTTGTCGTCGGTGGTGGGCCAGCTTACGGGGCCGCTGGAATCCCAGCAGCCGTTGAGCACCAGCTTGCGTCCGTATTTCTTCTTTATGCCAACCAGATCGTTGGTGATCTGGGCAGGATCCCAGCCGGAAACGCCCAGCTCTATCCAGTCGTCTATCTGATCCTCGCAGCGGCCACAGTTGTGCATGGTAAGCAGCATGCCGTTTTCGAGGGCGAGGTCAGCCTCCAGCTTCTGGAAAGGCTTTATAAGGGTGCGGTAGGTTTCGAGGGAGATAAAGGGATTCTTGGCCATAGCGGTGTCGTCGCAAAGGCAGAAGATGTCAGGCTTGTAGTACTTGATAAGGTTCTTCTGCTTTTCAAGATTGTACTTGGTGACGTACTCAAAAAGCTCATAAACCTCGTCGGGCTCCTCGTAAATGGCGCAGAGACCCTCGGTAAAGCCCATGAAGTCAATAAGATCCATGAACTGGGGGCCGCAGTAGCAGAAGAGGGGATTATTGGGATCCTTGCCCTCAAGATCCTTCTTGGCGAGCTTTTCCCAATCCACGCCGGAAAGGTCGGGCGTCTTGATAACGTCGCGCCACTTGGTTATATCGTCCAGCACGTATTTGCCGGGAGTGGGCATGGTAGCGCCTACAGATTCCTTGGTGACAGAAAATTCGACGCCGAACTCGTTAACCTTTTTGCCCTCTTCGTTTTTCAGGTCGGAGAAAATGGAGCAGGGAGCGCCCCAGCCCATCATATCGTATTTAGGCAGAAATTCGGGCATTTCGCCTCGCAGCATTCGCAGATAATTTTCCTTCTCGGTAAGCATTTCGCAGCTCCTTTTGCTATGTGTTATTAGTGCCATTCTAATATATTTTTAATCAGTAGTCAATGAAATAGATGGCGAAACGCAATTTATCAGTCAGTTGATTTTTAAAGCGACAGGGTATATAATGTGCTCAATGAAGAAAATAATAAAACGGAGGCGTTTCATCGATGTATAAAAATATGTATCCTCATCTGTTCAGCCCCCTTAAGGTCAAAAAACTTATCCTCAAAAACCGCATAATGTCCGCGCCCAATATGCTTTTCCACACCGTTGACGGTCGCCCTACGGATTATTACATAAGATACCTTGAACATAAGGCTCGCGGCGGCGCGGGTATCGTCAATCTTGGTGAGATTCCCGTATGCGACGGCGGTTGCCATACTCCCGGTATGGATCTCACAAGAGATAACCAGCCCCTCTTTGCCGAAATGGCGGCGGCAATCAAGGAAAGCGGCGCTATCGCCAGCGTTGAGCTGACTCACGGCGGAAGAAACGCAAGACCTGAGTTCAATAAGAAGGCCCCCATGGGTCCCGATGATTTTACCAATGCGCAGGGCGTGCATATTAACGCCATGACCGAGCAGGATATGGAGGACGTAGCCGAAGCCTTCGCATGGGCGACGGAGTTCTGGATGGCTTCCGGCTTCGATACCGTTCTTATCCACGCTGCTCACGGCTGGCTGTTCCCCCAGTTCCTTTCTCCGCTTATGAACCATCGTACCGATAAGTACGGCGGCAGCCTCGAGAACCGTATGCGCTTCCCGCTGATGGTGCTTAAGCGTATCCGGGACAGAGTAGGCCCCGACAAGGCGGTCTGCATTCGTCTTAGCGGCTCCGAGCGCGATCCCGAGGGCTTCGATGTAAACGATATCATCACATTCCTTGAAAAGGCACAGGAATACGTTGATCTTGTGGAGATAAGCGTTGAAAATCTCGTAAACTTCTTCGGTACAACTTATCGCCCCTGGGGCCTCAACACCGATATTTCCGAGGCAATAAAGAAGTCCGGCAGAGTCAATATCCCCGTATTCGTAATAGGCTCCATTCTTGACCCCGAGCTTGCCGAGGAGATAATTGCCAGCGGCAAGGCCGACGGTGTGTCCATGTCCCGCGCGCTTATCGCAGACCCTTATCTGCCTGAAAAATCTCTCATCGGCAAAGCCGACGAAATTACACCCTGCCTGCGATGCCTTAACTGTACCGACAGCGATAATCTGCACCGTCACTTCGTCTGTAGCGTAAATCCCCTTATCGGCCGCGAGGAGCGCCTTGGTTTCGGCGAGGATATCGGTAAGGCTAAGAATCCCAAGTCGGTACTGGTTGTAGGCGGCGGCCCTGCCGGTATGCAGGCCGCCATTACCGCTGCAGAGCGAGGCAATGATGTTACCCTTTGCGAAAAGACCGGCGCACTGGGCGGTCTGCTGAAATTTACTGATAACGACAGCCTTAAGGTAGACCTGAAGCGCTACAAGCAGTATCTTGTGCGCATGACCAAAAAACGTGGCATCAACGTACTGCTGAATACCGAGGTTAACGACGAGCTTATCGAGCGCATCAATCCTGACACTATTATAGTCGCAACCGGCTCCGCACCTGTAACTCCTGCAATAAAAGGTATTGAAAATGCCCGCCACGCAACAGAGGTTTACTTCTCTGATGCGGGCAAGGGCGATGAGATGGTCATGATAGGCGGCGGCCTTGTTGGCGTTGAAACAGCAATGCATCTTGCCAATCTCGGCAAGAAGATAACCGTGCTTGAAATGGCAAACGACGTTGCCGTTGACGCAGGTCCCGTATATAAGATCGGTATGCTTTGGCGCGCTGAACAGCTTGGAGTAAATATCGTAACCGGTGCCGCCGTAACCGAAATCGGCGCAGGCGAAGTGGTCTATACCAAGGACGGTGACAAGGTTCGCGTAAAGGCTGACGAAGTGCTCTATGCGGTAGGTATGAAGTCCAAGGACGAAGCTTATTTCGACCTTGCCATGAAGGCGCCCCACGTTGTGGCGGTAGGTGATTGCAAGACCGTTGGTAAGGTGGCAGGCGCAGTTCATTCCGCTTACTTTGCCGCTCTTGCGGTGGGCAGATAAATTTAAGGAGACCCTATGAAAAACAACAAGATACTGATATATGTACTGATAGCTGTGGTCATTTTTGCAATGGCATTCTTCGCAGGCTGCGACAATGCGGAAGTACCTCAGCCCACGCCAACAGCGGGAGAGGTAACGCCTACGGAAAATCCGACAGACGCCACACAGGGTACCGGCAATGATACTACTACTGAAACCGAGCCGACCTGTACCATATATATAAGCTGCGCAGTGCTGCTGGATAATATGGATATGCTTGATGAGGATAAGCATGAGATGGTGCCCGCTGACGGTGTTATCCTGCCTGTTACCACAGTTGCCTTCGAAGAGGGCGACGACGTATTTACTCTGCTGCAGCGAGTATGCAGAGAGAATAAGATACATCTCGAATTTTCCGAAGATCCCATATACAGCTCTGCATACGTAGAGGGTATCAATAACATCTACGAGTTTGACGGCGGTGAGCTTTCCGGCTGGTACTATTCTGCAAACGGCTGGTTCCCCAATTACGGCAGCAGCCGCTACGTAGTAGAGGACGGCGATGTCATTGAATGGCATTATTCCTGCGAAATGGGTCACGACTTAGAAGGCTACGTTGACGAATATTAAAAAATAAGCTCCCGAAAGATTTGTTCTTTCGGGAGCTTTTCTATTGGGGTTTTAAACCGCGTGCTTTACGCGATCCTTCTCCTCGGCCTTTTTGGCGTCGTTGAAGCGCTCGGTGGTCCCGACCAGATAGCCTGTGATGCGGCGAATACGGTCAAACTTGACGGGAACCCACCAAAAACGCTCGCTGGCCTGATCCTCGCCTACGCGGTGAAACTCAGCCTTTGCAACGGTGCGGCCACGCTCGCTCTCGATCTGCTCGATTTCGGCGCGAATAAAGCTTTCGGGGAGATTATCGGGATTGATTATCTCGACGTTCATTGCATATCATCCTTTCGTGATTAGGTGTATGACACAAAATGTTGTTGTTTGCTCTTTTTAAATACAATATATCATGTGTCATGATAACAATCTGTGATAAATGCAACAAAACGGAAAATATTTTATCCCTTGGGTTTGTAATACAGCAGACAGTGGCAGTAGCCTTCGAATTCCGGGTTGGCCATCTGCTGGCGGAACTCATCGCAGATACACTTGGTAGCCTCACTCTGCTCGAGGCGGCAGGGACAGTAGCCACCGGTGCGCTTAAGACCTTCTTTGACGGTCTGCACTACCTCGGCGTTTTCGTTAAGACGTATCTTACTCATTTGCACTCTTCGATGCGGCTGCGTACTGTGGCCTTGTCAGCGTAGCCTACAAACTGATTTACTATCTGCTTGTCCTTTATCATAACAACAGTGGGAATGCTGCTTACGCCGAAACGAGAAGCGAGAGCACGCTCGTCGTCAACGTTTACTTTGTAGAAGGTAACGTCGGTCATTTCCTCGGAGAGGGCGTCAATAACAGGGGAGAGCATCTTGCAGGGGCCGCACCAGCTTGCCCAAAAATCAATAACCAGCAATTTTTCGGTGACGGCAACAGCATCGTTGAATTCATTTGCGGTAAGGTCTTTAACAGCCATGATAAAATCCTCCTTGGTATTTTATATAATTATATTTTACACCAAAATTGAAAATATGATGTGGCAAATGCAACAAAATAATGTATAATATGGAAGAAAGATAAAATGAGGTGAGAATATGAGCCGGTCTAAAATATTCAATGGTATGGACGAAACTGAAAGACAGCGCATTTATGATTGCTTTTCCGTAAAAACACGCCGCTTTCTTTCCGGGGAACAGATTCTTACATATTCCGATAAACTCAACAACGTTTGCGTGGTGCTGTCGGGCTGTGCACGGGTGTACGCCATTGACGCGGACGGCAACTGCTCACTTATCGAGTATCTGCGCAAAAACGATGTATTTGGCGAGGTGTTCCATTTCCCGTTCAAGGGCTTGGAGTACATCGCGGAAGCTGACGAGGACTGTGAGATAATGTTCATTGGCTATGACCACATTATCCACCCATGTTCAAAGGCCTGTCTGCACCATTCGCAGATAATAAACAATCTGTTTGCGCTGACTGCGGAGAAAATGCAGACGCTGGAGCTGCGGATCAATATCCTTGCGCAGAAGAATGTGCGTCAAAAGCTGCTGGCATATCTTGACTATGCGGGGCGATCGGCAAAAGGGGAGAAGTTCTCTGCCGGAATGTCCATAACCGAGCTTGCCGCATACCTCAATGTTGACCGCTCCAGCCTGATGCGTGAGATGAAACGCATGAAGGACGAGGGTATAATATGGTCGGAGGGGCGCTGGTTCAGGCTGTTGCAGCAGTAATAAAATCGTAGTATATATCAAATATAGCACATAAACATCAAAAGATACAACAAACCCTTGCAAGTCCGAGGGTATAGCTTTATAATTTGGGCAATGGCATGTATAGATAGGGCGTAAGCCCGAAAGGAGAGGTTGAAATGATTCGTTTTGAATGTGATTACGGCGAGGGTGCGCATCCCGAAGTGATGCAGTTGCTTGCTGAAACAAATATGGAGCAGACTCCCGGTTACGGCGAGGACGCATATTGTGAAAAGGCCAGGGAATACATAAAGAAGCATTGCGGAGCCGAAGATATCGATATACACTTCCTCGTCGGTGGAACTCAGACCAATATGACCTTTATTGCGTCTGTTCTGCGTCCCCATCAGGGCGTTATAGCCGCCAGTACCGGACATATAAACGTGCATGAATCCGGCGCTATTGAGGCAACCGGACACAAGGTCATGCCTATTCCCAGCACCGACGGTAAGATTTACGCTCATCAGGTAAAGGCTCTCTATGACGCTCACTGGTCGCTTTCTAACCATGAACATGAAGTTCAGCCCGGTATGGTATATATTTCTCAGCCCACAGAGAACGGCACTCTGTATACCAAGGCAGAACTTGAAACCCTGAGCGCAGTGTGCAAAGAATGTGCCCTGTCTCTTTATGTTGACGGTGCACGCCTTGGCTATGGTATAATGAGCCCCACTAATGATGTTAGGCTCAATGACCTGGTTCGCCTTGTCGATGCATTCTATATCGGTGGCACTAAGCAGGGTATGCTTTTCGGCGAGGCCTTGGTTATAGTCGATCCCGCTCTGCGTCGTGATTTCCGCTATATTCTCAAGCAGAAGGGCGGTATGCTGGCAAAGGGGCGTCTGCTTGGCGTGCAGTACTGCGCAATGTTCAAGGATAATCTGTATTTTGAGCTGTCTGACCACGCCGACAAGCTGGCAATGAAGCTCAAGGCGGTTCTTGCCGAACTTGGCTACAGCTTCCTGTATGAGTCCTATACCAATCAGCAGTTCCCCATAATGCCCGATGAAACGCTGGCAAAGCTGGGTGAGAAGTACGCATATTCATTCTGGGAAAAGGTGGACGAAAACCATACCGCTGTTCGCTTCTGCATGAGCTGGGCAACAAAGGAAGAGGACGTTGACGCACTTATCGAGGATTTGAAAGCAGTAAGTAAATAAAGACCACAAGGGGCTGTACCAAGCGGTACAGCCCTTATATGTTGTGATTAACGAAGCATATTGAGGTAATATTTGCAATAAACAACATTTATCAAAACTTGTGTAAATACTGCTGGAACGCACTTGACAAAAGTGTGAATACATAATATGCTCCCCTAAGTGACTAAAAAACGGGGAGAATACTTTGAGAATAAAAAAGGCTGTACCGAATTCGGTACAGCCTTTTCAAATATTAAAATATAAATTACTTCTCTACGTACTTTGCCAGGCCGCCCCAGGTCTCGTTGAAGATCTCGGCGTCCATGAGCTTCAGGTTGGGAGAAATCTCGGGCTTGAAGTCCATGTTGGCGAGAATATCCTTCTCCAGGTCGATGCCGGGAGCGATCTCGATGAGGGTGACCTTGTGGTCGATGAGCTGGAATACAGCGCGCTCGGTAACGTAAAGGACGATCTGATCCTTGCCTGCGTACTGACCGGCGAAGGTGATCTGCTTTACCTTGTTGACGAACTTGCGGATCTTGCCTTCTTCGACGATTTCCAACTTGCCGTTACCGGGCTTCAGCTTTGCCTTACCCATGAAGGTGCCGCAGAAGACAACCTTGGGAGTGGCCTGAGTGATGTTGATGAAGCCGCCGGGGCCGGTCATCATCTTGCCGAGGAAGCTTACGTTGTTGTTGCCGTCTACGTCAACTTCGCCGAGGCCCAGGCAGGTCATGTTGAGACCGCCGCCGTCGATGAGGTCGAACATATAGCCGTGGTCAATGCAGGCTTCTGCGTTGTATGCGGAACCGAAGTTGGGCAGGGCAGCGGGTACGCCACCGATCATGCCACTCTCGGTGCTCATAACGAAGTCGTCAATGTTGGCTTCCTCGTTAACAACCTTTGCGGTATCAGCGGGGATACCAACGCCGAGGTTGATAACGTCGCCCTTCTTCAGCTCCATAGCGACGCGGCGGCAGATGATCTTGCGCTCGTCGAAAGGAAGTCTGTCGATGGCGTTGAGGGGCTTCTTGATCTGGCCGGAGAAAGCGGGCTCGAAGTAGAGGCCCTCGGTCTGCCAGCAAGCGTCCTTATCGGTAGCCTGAACAACATAGTCAACCATGATGCCGGGGATCTTAACGTCCTTGGGAGCGATGGTACCCTTCTTGCAGAGGTACTCGACCTGAACGATAACGATACCGCCGGTGTTCTTTGCGGCAGCGGCGATGGCAAAGCCCTCGTTGATGAAGCCTTCGTGCTCAAAGGTGATGTTGCCATTCTCATCGGCTACGGTGCCGCGCAGGAGAGCTACGTCAACCTTGAAGCCCTTGTAGAACAGATACTCTTCACCCTGGAAGTTTACAACTTCAACCAGATCATCGGTAGCAGCCTCGTTCATCTTACCACCCTGTACGCGGGGGTCGACGAAGGTACCGAGACCAACCTTGGTCAGCAGACCGGGACGACCTGCTGCGATTTCACGCCAAAGGTTAACAATAACGCCCTGGGGCAGGCAGTGGCACTGCAGCTTGTTCTCGAGGGCGAGATCGCGCAGAGCGAAGGAGCTGCCGACGTGAGCGCCGGACCAACGGGTAACAAGGCCGGGGCCTGCTTCACCGAGGCGGGTGGTGCCGCGGGTCTTCCAGTCGCCCATGGCGCTGGCCTGCTTCAGGTTCATGTCGCAGGGATGACCGGTCTCTTTAAATCTGTCGCGAATGGCGCAGGCAATTTCCTCAGGCCAGCCTGCAAGACCCATGCCGCCTACGCCGACTGTAGCGTGGTCGGGAATAAGGGCAGCGGCTTCCTGGGCGGTAATAAATTTTGCCATAATATTTCCTCCTTGCAATGATTGCATTAGTTGATAAAGTTAGTCAATTTATTTTGCCATATTTTCAACCGTAAAGCAAGTAATATGTTCAGTTTTTCAGAAATTTGTGCAAAATCAAAAGCCGGCGGGCAATTCCGTCGGCTTTTGATGTGAATTATCATATTGTCCTTACTTTGAGTATACCGTCAATGCCCGCAAAGTCGTCTGCGGCAACGGGAATATCGGTGTCAATAATGGCGGCCGCGTAGGCTCCGCGTGTCTTGTCAGCGCTGCCGACAACCTTGGCTCCGGCGGCTGCGACTGCATTAAGCAGGGCAGTAAGCTCAACCTCAGCCTTGCGGATAATAACAACGCGGGCTGCTCCGCTCTTTTCCAAAGTGATGTTGGGAAGGTTCACGGAGTTTACAATGTTTCCGCGCAGCATATATTCCGAAATCTGATCGGCAGCCATAATGGCGCAGTTATCTTCGCTCTCGGGAGTGGAGGCGCCAAGATGGGGGATAGCAATTACCTTGTCGCTGGCAGCCAGTTTTCCGTCGGGGAAATCAGTGACGTAAGCGGCAACCTTGCCGGTGTCGAGGGCTGCGAGAACGTCATCGTCGTTTACCAGCTCACCACGGGCGATGTTGACGATACGAACTCCGTCCTTCATCTTAGCGATGCTTTCGGAGCAAACCGTGTTTTTGGTTGCGTCGTTGCAGGGAACATGGAGTGAAATGTAATCAGCTGCGGCGTAAATCTCATCGAGGGTGGCTGCTATGGTAACATAGCCTTCAAGCTCAGCTTTAAGTGCGTCGGAGAGGAAGGGGTCGTAGCCGTATACCGTCATGCCGAGCGCCTTGGCGGCCTTTGCGACCTTTGCGCCGATAGCGCCAAGACCGATAAGGCCAAGAGTCTTGCCCATGATTTCGGGGCCGGTAAATTCACTCTTGCCTTTTTCTACAAGAGCGGCGACCTCGTCACCCTTGTCGGAAATGCTCTTTACCCAGTTGATGCCATTTACTACCTTTCGGGAAGCGAGCAGCATTGCGCAGATAACAAGTTCCTTGACGCCATTGGCGTTTGCGCCGGGAGTGTTGAAAACAACGATGCCTGCTTCGGCACACTTATCAGTGGGGATATTGTTGTAGCCTGCGCCGGCTCTCGCAATGCAGGCAAGCTCGGGATTAAGGGGATAATCAGCCATCTTTGCGGAGCGGACAATTATAGCATCGGGGGCTTCCGTGTTATCGTCGATAGTGAAATACGCCTTATCAAGGCGGTTGGTGCCGATAGCGGCGATTTTATTAAGAGTTTTTACTGTAAACATATATGTAACCTCCATAAGCGGAGAGCGGAGTTATCCGTTTTCCTGTTCAAACTTTTTCATGAATTCGATCAGATACTTTACACCTTCGGTGGGCATGGCGTTGTAGATGGAAGCGCGCATACCGCCAACGCTGCGGTGACCGTTAAGATTGGACATACCCGCCTTGGTGGCGTCTGCGGCAAACTTTTTGTCCAGGTCTGCGTCACCGGTGGTAAAGACAACGTTCATATCGCTGCGGGCTTCGGGCGCAACGGCGCAATTGAAGAGTTTGCTGTTGTCTATGTAATCATAGAGAAGCTTTGCCTTGTCATATTTTATTGCCTGCATACCCTCAATGCCGCCCTGTTTATCCAGCCACTTGAGAACCAGACCCAGCATATAAATATTCCAGCAGGGAGGAGTGTTGTGCATGCTGTCGCCCTTTATCATGGCAGCGTAGTCCAGCATTACGGGGGTGTAGGGCAGGGCATTTCCGGTAATGGATTTGTCAACGATGGCCACGGTAACACCGGCAGGACCCATATTCTTCTGAGCGCCTGCAAAGATGATGCCGTACTTGGAAACATCAACAGGGCGGGAGAGAATATCGGAACTCATATCGCTTACAAGAATTACGCCTTCGGGTACTTCGGGAGTATACTTCCACTCGGTGCCGTATATGGTGTTGTTTGCGGTATAGTAGAAATAAGAAGCGTCGCTGCGGATATCCAGCTCTTCCTGAGTGGGAATACGGGTGTGGTTGCAGTCGGCAGTGGAAACGGCGATACGGACATCACCGTGCTTGACTGCCTCGTCGTAAGCTTTCTTTGCGAAGCTGCCGGTAACGGCGTAGTCAGCCTTGCCGGTACGGGAAATAAGGTTCATTGCGACCATTGCAAACTGCAGGGTAGCGCCGCCGCCGAGGAAGAGAATTTCATGGGTATCGGGTACATTGAAGATGCGCTTAAAATCAGCCTTAGTTTCCTCGAATATGGAGAGATAAACCTTACTTCTGTGGCTCATCTCCATAACTGACATACCTGAACCGCCGAAGTTGGTGATTTCTGAGCCTGCTTGCTCAAGTACTTCGAGAGGGAGCATGGAAGGGCCGGCGGCGAAGTTATAGATTCTTTCATTGGCCATAGACATAGGTTTTACCTCCTAATGAAAAATATTTAAACAAACACGGCCACGCGGCTACGTGTCCGTGTTTATAATTTAAAATTATACTACAACGAAATTTACATGTCAAAGGCGAACACGTTCTCTTTCGGTAATTCGCTAAAGTATAAAAACTTTGCCTGAACAAATTGTATATTTTAGCAAATTTGGCCTATAAGAATCCCGTTTCGGTGTCCTGTGATCCCGACATTGCGAATCTCTCCGCTCAAATCTGGTGTGTCTACCTGCACTTCGCAGTAGTTTTCCGCGTGACCGAGAGAGCCTGTTTCGGCTTTGGACTCAAATAGCACGGAACAGGTCGTGCCTACGCAGCTTTCGAGGTACTCCTCGCTCATACGCTTGGCAAGAGCAATTGCACGATTGGCACGCTCCTTTTTAAGGCTCTTGTTATTCTGCAAGGGCATAGTTGCGGCAACCGTACCCGGACGAATTGAGTAGGGGAAAATGTGCATCGAGGAGAAGGCGCATTTCTCGATGAATGCCATAGTCTGAGCAAATTCATCTTCGTCCTCGCCGGGGAAGCCTGTAATGAGGTCGGCGGTGAGGCCGCAGCCGGGGAAAAATTCACGGAGAAGCTGTACGGATTCGTAGAAACGGGCGGTATCGTATTTGCGGTTCATGCGCTTGAGGGTTGCGTCGCAGCCGCTTTGCAGGGATAGGTGGAAGTGATTGCAGAGCATGGGGATCCCGGCCAGCAGCTGGCAGAATTCACGGGTTATCACGCGCGGCTCCAGGGAACCGAGGCGCAGGCGAGTGTTGGGTACGGCCTCGGCTATGGCGGCAACCAGTGCGGGCAGGTCGCTGCCGTCTTTCAGATCGCGTCCGTAGGAAGCAATCTCGATGCCCGTTATAACTATTTCTTTGATACCGGCTTCAGCAACGCGGCGGGCTTCAGCAACGGCGTCGTTTATAGGCAGGCTGCGAATAGGACCTCGGGCGTAGGGAATAATGCAATAGGAGCAGAAATTTACGCAGCCGTCCTGAACCTTGAGCATTGCACGGGTGCGTCCGTGGAGACGACCGGCGGGCAGCGGCTCAAATACGCGGCGCTTCATTGCGTCATCGGTAAGAACGGCGCGGCGGCGTTCCTCATATGCTTTTTCAATCTCATCGGCGAAGCCGCGGCGGTCGCCGCTGCCGGAAACGATATGCGCACCCAGTTCTTTTGCCTCTTCGGGGCTTACCTGCGACCAGCAGCCGCATACGGCGATAAGCGCAGCGGGATTGCGCCCCATTGCCTGACGGGCGGCCTGGCGGGATTTGCGTCCGCTTTCGGCAGTAACCGCGCAGCTGTTTATGATACATACATCTGCGCTCTCGTCCGGGGAAACTATCTCATGTCCGCGCTGGGAAAAGAGCGTTTCCAGCGCTTGACTTTCAAATTGGTTGACCTTGCAGCCCAAGGTGGTGATGGATATCTTCATATCTGCTGCTCCTGCCGCTAAAGTATTTGACAAGTGATTGTCGTGATTTTATAATATATTAATTAGAGATAATATTCAAGCATAAGTCTTGCTTGCTAAGGAGGATATATTGTGACTGTTTTTAAAATTCAGCTCGTTACCATCGAAGACGTACGCAACTTCGTAACCAATGCCAATATGCAAATGTGTGATGCTGATGTAGTGTCCGGACGCTATACCATAGATGCCAAATCCCTTCTCGGAATATTCAGCCTCGACCTTTCCAAGCCTGTTGAGGTTCATGTCCACGGTACCAACCACGACGCTGAGCGCTTTAGAGAACCCATAAAGCATCTGGTAGTTGAAGAATGATCTATCTCGATAATTCAGCCACTACAAAGGTATGCCCGGAAGCCGCAAGGGCAGTACTGGAGGCTATGACAGAGAATTACGGCAACCCATCTTCGGGACATGCCCTGGGAAGAGCGGCGGGCGAGCTGCTGGTATCCAGCCGTGATAAAGTAGCTAAAGCGCTTGGCGCGCTGCGTGAAGAGATATTCTTCACTTCGGGCGGCACTGAAGCGGACAATTGGGCTATCATCAACGGCGCGAAGCATAACTCGAGAGTTGGTAAGCACATTATCACCACAGCTGTCGAGCACGACGCAGTGCTCAAGTCAATGAAGGAGCTTGAACGCCTCGGCTTCGAGGTTGAGTATATAAAACCTGATGCAGACGGAAATATTCCCGCTCAGCGCTTTGCGGACGCAATTCGCCCGGATACGGCGCTTATATCCGTTATGATGGTCAACAACGAAACCGGCTGCGTATTCCCGATAACGGATATCGCAAGAGCAATAAAACTTAAAAAAAGCCGAGCGCTGCTTCATGTGGACGCGGTTCAGGGCTTCCTTAAATTACCCTTCAAGGCAAAGACCCTCGGCGCAGATATGATTTCAGTAAGCTCCCATAAAATCCATGGCCCCAAGGGCGTAGGTGCACTGTATATCAAGAAAGGCCTGCACCTGCCTCCGCTCATTTTCGGCGGTGGACAGGAGAACGGTTACCGTTCCGGTACGGAGGGCTTGCCTGCCATTGCCGGCTTTGCAGCAGCTGTGGAAACAGGCTTCAAAAAGCTTGGTGAAAACAGCGCGCACATGAACGCTCTGAAGGAGCAATTGCGTCAGCTGCTGACTGATAATTTGCCGGAGTGCGTAATCACCGGAGCGGGAACAGCACCACATATCCTTAGTATTTCAATGCCCGGATACAAGAGCGAGGTAATGATGAACTTTCTTGATGCGCAGGGAATATGTGTATCAAAGGGAAGCGCATGCAAGCGTGGTAAGCGCAGCCACGTTCTTGAAGCAATGGGGCTTGCTAATGATGTAATGGACGGAAGTCTGCGAGTAAGTCTTTCCCATGAGAATACTGCGGAGGAAATGAATACATTTGTGGCAGCATTGGCAGATGCCCGCGCCGTACTCTATACGGTACTTAAGTAACAATGAAATCCCATGTCGCCTGACATGGGATTTTTTATCGCCACAGCTTTACCCAACCACGGTCATTGAATTGCTTCAGGAGCATAAGAAATATTGGGAAAAGTATCATACCCGATACGCCAGATACTCGGTAACCGGCATATACTGTAATGAGAGTTGCCGCAGGGTGAAGTCCGGTCTGCTCACCAAGCAGGCGGGGCTCGAGACAGCTTCTCACAAGATTTATCAAGGCGTAAGTCAGCGCTATAAGTGCAGCGCGATGATAATTCCCGGTAAGCAGTGAGAATATTGCCCAGGGTAAGAGCGCAAGTCCTATGCCAAAAACAGGTAGCGCGTCAATAAGGGCTATTCCGGCGGCAAATAGAATCGCGTTTTCCAGACGCATCAACAGGAACGCGGAAGATAGCTCGAAGAAACACAGCAGCATGAGCTTAAGCTGTGCCGTGCCCCAACCCTTTATAGTGGAAAGTATGTCGCCCTTTATTGTTCCGACTTTTGTACGAAGCTTTGCCGGCAGCTGCCGCATAATGAAGCTTCGCACGGCGGGCAGGCCTGCGCTGATAAAATACAGACCCAGTGCCAGCATCAGCACGGAGAATAAGATGTCGGGCGCTTTCGAGGCGACATTGGAAATAAAATCGAAGAAGCGGGTATATAACCGTGAGGGGAGTGCGGCGGCTTGAGTGCGCAGACTTTCGAGAATGTTGCGGAAGATACCGGTCAGTTCTTCCGGCAGTGCCTCGGCAATGCGCTCCAGACGCTGCGGTAAATCGGTGGACGGAATAGCTATTCTGCTTAGTGTGGCCGGCATGTTTTTTAGGTGATTGCCGACGACTGAAAAAAGCCGGATAATAATAAACGCTGCTCCGCCCAGGAAGAGGGCAAGAAAAAGCGTAACGATGAAAGCTGAGGCAAAACCTCGTTTCATACGGAACCTTTCACGCAGACGATTTATAAGCGGGTCAAGAAGCATAGCGAGGAAGAATGCGAGAATAAACGGCCAAAACGTTGGTATTATAAGCTTGATAGTCAGCAATATTACTAATGCAGACAGCAACCACACAGCGGCTTTTTTGAATATTGAATGAGTTTTCTCGGTCATAGTGTCACCATACAATAAAATTATTGATAATTGGAAAAGATTGTGCTAAGATATAAAACAACAAATGGCAAAAGTGAGCACGTTCAAAAATGAACGCGGCATGACAGAGATATTTTGACCCGTCAAAGCAGCGATATACGCCGGGCGGGCTGAAAAGGAATGATACAGATGATCAATGTAGCAGTAATGGGCTTCGGTACCGTTGGCTCCGGTGTTGTGGAACTTATCCACGCTAACAGCGAGCGTATTGCAAGAAGCGCCGGCGACAGCGTGCGCGTCAAGTATATTCTTGATGTGCGCGATTTCGATAACAGCCCTTATGCAGATCGTTTTATAAAGGACTTTGCGGTTATTGAGAATGACCCCGAGGTCAGCATCGTAGTTGAAACCATCGGCGGTGTCGGTGTTGCGCAGGAGTTCACTCGCCGAGCTCTGGCAGCAGGGAAGAGCGTTGTTACCTCCAATAAGGAGCTGGTTTCCGAGCATGGCTGCGAGCTGCTGAAGATAGCAAAGGAGAAGAATGTATGCTACCTCTTTGAAGCAAGCGTTGGCGGCGGCGTGCCTATTCTGCACCCCATCAGTGCCTGTCTTGCCGGTGACGAGATAGAGGAGATATACGGTATTCTCAATGGTACTACTAATTATATTCTCACAAATATGTTTAAGAACGGCGCTACCTTTGATGCTGCTCTCCGCGAGGCTCAGGAACTGGGTTATGCTGAGCGTGACCCTTCTGCAGATATAAACGGTATCGACACCTGCCGCAAGACCTGCATATTGGCAGACCTTGCCTTTGGTAAGAACATCGCTCCTGCTTGTGTGCGCACCGAAGGAATTGCCAACGTGAGCGCGATAGATGTTGAGCACGTAAGTAAGGCGGGTGCCGCAATTAAGCTTATAGGTCGTACCGTGCGCCTGCCTGACGGTACCGTTGCCGCCTATACCGCGCCTCATGTCCTTATGAGCGATAATCTGCTTGTAAATGTTGAGGGCGTTTTCAACGGCATTGTAGTTCGCGGCAACGCTACCGGCGAGACCATGTTCTACGGTAAAGGCGCAGGTAAGCTGCCCACCGCTACTGCGGTTATTGCGGATATCATCGAGACCGGCAAGACCATCAGCACCGGCGCTTTCCTTGGCTGGAGTGAAGCCGGCGAGAAAATTATCGGAGACCCCGACCAGCTTGAAAACCGTTGGTACATCAGAGCGAACATTGACTTTGACGAAGCTGCGGTTCTGTTCGGTCAGGTCACCATGCTCGGCTGCGATGAAAACGGCGCTGCCTTTATTACCGGCAGTATGAGCGGAGTCCGCTGCGCCGAGCTTCTTGAAAGCGTAGACGCGGTGACCGTATATCGCGTACTCGAATAAAATGTTGTAAACCCGCATCGGTTTTGTGCCGATGCGGGTTTTTCGTGAAAAACACCCCGAAGCAGTTAATGCTTCGGGGTGCGTCTGTTTTAGAAACCACCGTAGAAAAGACCGCCGCCGGTATTGGGCGGGACAATAAGATCGCCGGGAGAACCGATGCCTATACTGCCGCCGGGGGTAGGCGTGGGTGTAGGTGTGGGTGTAGGTGTGGGTGTAGGTGTGGGTGTAGGTGTGCTTGTATCGGGATCGTCGCTATTATCACCGTTGTTATCTTCACCGCCGTACCACGGATCATCTTCGGGAGTGAAGGTGCCGCCGGGGCCATATCCGGGAGGACGCTCGAATTTATCGGGCGAATCGGCAGTGATGGTACCGTCGGGTACATAGGTGTCGCCGGTCCAGGGGTCGATAAGCTCACCGGTGATGGGATCAATAAGAGCGCCGGTTTTCCAGTCGATCTCCCAGCCACTGTACTTATCGTAAATCTTGTCGTTAAAGGGATCGTAGATGAGTCCGGTATCGGGATTTATAAGGAAGCCGGTTTCGGAATTTTTATACCAACCTGTGTAGGAATCGATATAATGCATGGGGCAGGTATCAAGATCCTCAAGGGTATAGGGTACAAGCTTATCCTCGACCAGGGTGGGATCCTCTTCGGCATAGCAATCCGTACTGGAGTAGTAGGGATATACGTTAACAGGAACGGGGCACTTGGAAACGTCCAGTACCACGTAGGTGTTGATTTTATCCATGGGGCAGTTACCGCAGTTAAAGCCCATAGTCTCGGAGCAAAGCTCTACCATAACGTGGCAGTTGCAGGGCTCTACGGGAATCTGAGAGCTTTCCATGTAGAGGGTCATGGTGCGGTTGCCTCGAACCTCCTTGGTGCAGGCGTCAGTTGCGCGCATGCCGCTGTCTATACAGATGGTGACCTGACGCATACCTTCGGGAATGGGGAACTGCTTGGTGGGAAGGTCCGCGTGAACCTTTTCCATAACCTGTTTCCACATTGTGGTGGAGGGGTTGCTGCTGCCCATGCCTTCGGGGATTTCATAACCGGTCCATACAGCGCCGATATAGTAGGGTGTATAGCCTACGAACCAGCGGTCGCGCCAACCGGAGGAACCGCCGGTCTTACCTGCAACGGGCATATCACCGAATTTGGCGTAGAAACCGCTGCCCGCGTTGACTACGTTCTGCATGAGGTCGGTCATGTAGTAGGCAGTGGTGCTGCTCAAAGCGATATTGCTGTCGGGTATGTTTTCGTATATCAGGTTATCCTGGGCATCGGTGATATGAGTATAAAGGCGGCTTTCCGTCCAGATGCCGTTGTTGGCAAAGCAGGTATATGCAGATGCCATCTCGCGGACGGTAGCGCCCTCGGAAAGCTCACCGAGAGCCATAGGTGCGTAGTCGATATCGGTGTAGCCGTCACCGGCCTCTACCAGGGAAGTGAAGCCCAGCTTTTGGGTGAGGAAGTTATAGGACGCTCTGGGGGAGAGCATATCTACCAGCTGAGCCGCAACGGTGTTGATAGAGCGCTGCAGCGCATAGCGTATGGTGATATGCCCCTCGTTCTTCTCGTTGTCGTTACTGGGATACCACTCTGTGCCTTCAAGCTTGCCTGCCGCACTGTCGTAGAAGGTAGTATAGGGGGTGATCATACCGAGGTCCATTGCGAGAGAATAGCTGGCAAGAGGCTTGATGGTGGAACCGGGGGAACGCTGCATGTCGGTAGCGAAGTTGAAAAGACGGCTGCCGTCCTTTTCTTCCATACCGCCTGCAAGAGCGACGATGTTGCCGGTGTAGGGGTCAACAATGACCATAGCGGACTCAAGCTGCTGATAGGTACTCTTCTTATAACCGGAGGGAAGATTTGCGCGGTCGGAGTAAACCTCGTCAACGCAGTCCTGGATGTCCTTGTCGATAGTGGCATAAATCTTGTAACCGGCGGAGTAGAGCAGATCCTCGGCGGTATCATAATTGACATTTTTCTGTTCCATAAGGTCGTGGATAACGTCCACGATCAGTGCGTCTACAAACCAGGAGGTGTAATCGCCGGAGTCGGCGTCATCATCTTCCATATCGGAGCCGCGCTGGAACACCAACTCCTGAGCGATGGCTTCTTCATACTCGGCTTCGGTGATGTACTCCTGATCGTACATCTCGAAGAGTATGATCTCCTGACGATTCTTGTTGCCCTCGGGATTGATGTAAGGGTCATACAAAGAGGGGTTGTTTGTAATGCCTATAATAGAGGCGCATTCAGCAATGGTCAGCTCATCCACCGTTTTGCCGAAATATTCGTCTGCAGCGGCGGCAATACCGTAACAGCCCTCGCCAAGATAGATCTTGTTGAGGTACCATTCCATTATCTCTTCTTTTGAGTAGGTTTTCTCAAAGTCAAGAGCTCGGAATATTTCCAAAAGTTTTCGCTTTACCGTTACTTCATCGTATTCGGTCAGGTTTTTGATGAGCTGCTGAGTAATGGTTGAACCACCGAAGGTATTAGACATGCTCAGGAACATCGAACCAAACGCGCCTGCGGTTCTGTACCAGTCAACACCTTGATGGGAATAGAAACGCTTATCCTCGATGGCGACGGCTGCGTGCTCCATATACTTCGGGATATCCTCATAGCTTATCCATGTGCGCTTCTCGCGTCCGGAAAGGGTTTCAAGAACCTGATAGCTGTTGCTTATATCGTCCCAGTAATAAATAACGGTGGTCTGAGCCAAAGCGAAGTCAGACAGGTCAACGCCAAGTTCGTCGTTAAGAGAATTCTTAACGTAGCTGCCGAAAATTATCGCCAAAAAGAGCACCGTAAGAATGCCGATAAGGAGAATAGTAGCGAGTATTTTCAGTACAAGATGAATCATACCGCCGGCCGCACGGGCGGAAAGCTCGGCGCCTTTGTATACGTGTTTCCTGTTGATGTTGAGTTTTATGTTGCTGAAATCTATCTTCAATTTTGCACCTCCTTGCAGGGAAAAGAAGATATTATAGAAAGTCTGTTCAGAATTAAGCCGGATTATCCAATCTATGGATACAGTTCATTAGATTATAGCATACGAGTATGGAAAAATCAATCAAAACAGCGATTGTTAATAGTATGTTCACGGGTTAGTTATGGGTATAAAAGGCAGAGTAGGAGGCTAATATACGCATATACTATCATTGGAGGATATACTTATGAAAGCAGCAAGGAAATACGAAACAGCCTTTGCAATACTTTGCATCATCTGTGCTTCAGTTTTTTTCGTATCAGCGTCGATTTCTGCCGATATCAGCAGGAAAGAGGAGGAACAGGCGAGGCTTATTGTCGATACGCAAGAAGCACCGGCGGCAGAGCCGACTCATGAAGCTGCGTTTACACTGATGGAGCATGAGGGAAGAGTATACGTGTACAGCGCCGGAGCGCCGTTTATGCTCACCGATATAGACCCTGCCGGATTGCCATCTGCCGACCGGGAAAAGCTGCGGCTTGGAATAGGAGCCAAAGACAGGGAAGAACTGCTTGGACTGATTGAGGATTTTGGGTCTTGAAGTTTGCCGCGCTATAGGGTAGAATAATGGCATAGATATTCAGAACGGAGGAACTTCGAATGGACGAGAACTTTGAAGCAACTTATATAACCATCACCGATGAAGAAGGAAACGACCATGAGGTTGAGTTTATTTCCCGCATTACCGTAGGTGAGCATGACTATGCCGCGTTTTTCCCTGCAGATGTTGACGAGGACAGCGAGGAAGCAAACGTCATCATAATGTTCCGCATCGTAGAGGAGGACGGCGAAGAACTGCTTGAAACCATCGATGACGATGATGAAGCTGAGTTGGTATACGAAAAATTCGCCGAGTCTCTGTTTGACGACGAAGACGAGGAATAATTCTCCGAAAATCCGCTATTGAAAAAGAGTGCGGAATATGTTATCCTGTATTCAGAAAGATAACAAAGCTGCCCTGCCGTGTTCGTGATAGGTCTTTTTAAACCCACATTTATAAAAAGGGATGCCGGACTCTTGCTGTGAATTGCAGGCCTCCCCGATTTTCGGGACGTTGGAAGCAGAGAAGCCGCAAGGAGGCGACCCACCTGCCCAGTGTGCAGGTTATAAATGGGCTTACACGGCATACGCGGGGAGCTTATAGAAACAACTGAAGGACACGTAATGTGTCCTTCTTCTTTATTTTGGGAGAATATATTATAATAACTTAAAATACCCCAAAAAATATTTAAAAATTATTGAACAAACGCATGAAATACTTGAAAGATCAATGTTTATAGTATATAATACCAAGGATTGATTTGGCTGAGGCCATATCATTGGCAAAAGCCATATCAAGGGGCGGCGGAATAATTATGCTGCTCTCAGTGCACGAAAGGAATGGTCATTTAAAATGAGTGCTTCACAGGAAAAGAAAAGACGCAGAGAAGAACGCGCAGACGGCGTAGTTGAAAGCAAGAAGGCCAAGCGCGTAAACACTGCTAAGATCAAAAAGAGAAACAGCATTATCAAGTCCGTGGTGGCAACTGTTGTTGTCGTCCTTCTCATTGTGGCGATAATTTTCAATTCCACCCTCTTTACCGCCAATATGTCCGCTCTTGCTATCGGAGAGCATGACTACACTGCGGTTGAATTCAATTACTTCTACCAAACTGCATTTATCTCTACCTACAACAACCTCTACTCTCAGTTCGGCGAGTACACCAGCTATATACTCAATGCCAACAGCTCCCTCGAGGATCAGATGTACTCCGCGACTCAGTCCTGGGACGATTATTTTGAGGAAACCGCTCTTAATAGCATGCAGCAGAGCGCAATGCTCTATGATGCAGCTATGGCAGAGGGCTACACCCTTACCAGCGAAGAGCAGGAAAGCATCGATGCCGCTATCTCTGCTGCCAAGTCCGCTGCTACCCAGTCCGGCTTCAGCACCTTCAAGCAGTACCTGACCGCATATTACGGTAAGGGATTCACTGAAGATACCTATAAGGACATCGTTACCAAGCAGACCATCGCTGCCAGCTACTCCAACGCTCTCGTTGAGCGCTTTGCAGAGCAGTACACCGAGGAACAGCTTCTTGCAAAGTACGATACCGTTCGAGATGAATACGACCTTATCAGCTACTGCTATTACTTCGTAGACGGCGCCGCTGACGAAGCAAACGGCATCGACGCAGATACCGCTATGAACAAGGCATATTCCATTGCTCAGGAGATCGCTTCCGCAAAGACTGAGGAAGTTTTCGCAGAACTGGTTGAGCAGAACTGCAGCGAGGATGAGAAGGCAACCTTTGCCGACCACACCGCTGTTCTGAGAAACAACATTGCACCCTCCGCAATCTCTGCCACTTATGCCGATTGGCTTACCGATCCTGCCCGTCAGTACGGTGATTCCACTTACGGCGAAGGCAACAACGGCTACTACGTACTTCTCTTTGTTGACAGAAACGACAACAGCTTTAAGGCTCAGAGTTTCCGCCACATTCTTGTTCAGACTCAGGCAGATGAGAATGGCGAGTTTACCGGCGCTGCAGCCCTTGCAGCACAGTCTGAAGCACAGAATCTGCTGGACAAGTGGATGGAAGATCCCACTGAGGATAACTTCGCCGCTATGGCAAATGAGCACAGCGCAGACGGCGGCTCCAACACCACCGGCGGCCTCTATGAGGACGTTATATACGGTAAGATGGTTCCCGAGATCGAGGAATGGATCTTTGATCCCGCAAGAGAGCCCGGCGACACCGAGGTGGTTTATGTTACCAGCAGCAACTACAGCGGCGCACACGTTCTCTACTATGTAGGCGAGGGTGAGCAGTATAACATCACTCTGGCTGACAATCTGCAGAAGCAGGAAGACTATGATAATTGGATGAACGAGCGTGAGTCTGATTACGAAGTAAAGACCAAGTTTGCTTTCCGCTTTGCAAAGTAAGAAAAATGTGATAAAATGCGGCATACGGGAAATCGTATGCCGCATTTTTTGAGATACAAGGGGATTTTTAATAACTATTGTGCGGCTATCCGCATGGAGGATTTCTATGGAACGCTTTATAAGAGAAGAGATGCTGATAGGTGCAGAGGCCATGAAAAAGCTTGCCGGCGCACATGTTGCTGTGTTTGGCGTAGGCGGAGTGGGTAGCTATGCGGCCGAGGCTCTTGCCAGAGGCGGAGTGGGTAAGCTTACCTTTGTCGATCATGACACCATTGGCGAAAGCAATATCAACCGCCAACTGATAGCCCTTGCGTCCACCATCGGCAGATATAAGGCGGAAGTCATGGCTGAGCGCGCTAAAGATATAAACCCGGAAGCCGATGTGCGAGCCATATGCGGGCTTTATAACGCTGAAAAACGCGAGGAGTTTTTCGGTGAGCGCTACGACTATATAATCGACGCGATAGACCTTGTATCCTGTAAACTCGACCTTATTGAAACTGCCATGAGCAGGGGAATACCTATTATTTCCTCTCTTGGAACAGGAAATAAATTTGATCCCACCCAGTTCGTGATAACCGACATTTCCAAAACCAAGAACTGTCCTCTTGCCCGCGTAATGCGTAAGGAACTGCGTGCCCGTGGAATTGAACATCATAAAGTTCTTTACAGCGCGGAGGAACCTGTTAAACCCGCCGAGATGGAAGCTCCGCCTCCGGGCAGACGCAGTATTCCCGGCAGTGTGTCGTGGGTGCCCTCCTGCGCAGGTCTTATGCTGGCAGGCGAGGTGATTCAGACTATCGCCGGAATGAAATAACTAAAAATCAAGTCCGCAGGTTTATAGCCTGCGGACTTCTGCGTTTATTTTCTAAGTAAAGCCTCGACCTGTTCAAGGTCCTCCTTGGTGTTTACGCCAAGAAGCTCGTCGCCCAAATCACGACGGCAGAGGGATACCTTGCCGCCCCGCTCAAGGATAAGCGCGGGAACATCGGTGAGGTAATACTCGTTCTGAGCGTTGTTGCTATTAAGCTTGCCAAGACTTTCGAGAAGGGCAGGACAGGAGAAGACGAACACGCCGCTGTTGTATTCGCGGATAGCGTCCTCCACGGGAGTGCAGTCCTTTTGCTCGACTATGCGCAGAAAGCTGCCGTCGGCATCGCGCACAATACGTCCGTAAGGCTTCTTTTCCTCATAAACACCGGTAAGAATAGTGCATTCTGCGCCACTGGTGACGTACTCTGCGCAAAGAGCCTCATAAGTCTCGCGGGTAATAAGGGGCATATCACCGCAGCAAACCAAAACCGCGCCATCGAACCCTTCAAGGGCGCCCTTCGCCATTGCAACGGCATGACCGGTTCCAAGCTGCTGCGCCTGCTCGGCGAATACATAGCCGGGAAATGCGTCAATGACCTGCTCCTTCATAAAGCCGACAATGATTATAGTGTCCTCCTTGGGGATAAAGGACAGCTTATCGAGAACATGACCGAGCAGCGGCTTATCTGCGGCCATGCGCATTACCTTGGGAATACCAACATCGCCGGAACCGAGGCGCTTGCCCTGACCCGCGGCGAGAATCACCGATTTAATTTTATTTTCCATTAGTCTTACTCCATATCTGCATATTCGGCGGCTCTCAATTCAGAAAGCCGCGCGATATTGTAGTTTTCGTTTCTAAGTGTCCTTAGCAGGGCAGCAAGATTATCGGCAGTTTCCTCGCTGCTTTTAAAAATAAAGTCCACACGCTGTTCTGCATTTCGCAGTGTCTTAAGTGCGATGTCAGTAACCAGATCATCTGCATCGGAACTGCTGCAATAATAAATAAGACCAAGCTCATCGGGCGTCACATCGGAAAATATATAATCCGAGCTTGTGGCCATGATGAAGGAACAGGTGCGGGCGGCGTCATAGAGCAGGGAAGAAGCACGCCCATAATCGGCTTCAATATCACTACCGCAAATAATGCCTAAGATGTGTCCCGAACCGCTGATGCGGCGAATAATGTCGGGGTAAGCGGATATCTCTTCGGGGGTGACGAAGAATGCCGCGGTATTTGCTCGGATTTGCAGCATACTGAGTATGCGTGGCGTTTGCTGCGGGTCAATGCCGAAAAAGCTGAGGTATACGCTCACATCGGAATGGTCAGGTTCGTTGGGATTGCCGGCAGATGGTGTTCTCGAGGGAGTGGGGGTAGGCGTAGGTGTGGAAGTGATAGTGGGTGTGGGCGTTGCCTTTGATTTATTGTAATCGTCAAGGCGGCTTTTCATAAGTGCAGAGGCTGCGCTGGAGAAAGTGGCGTCGTCAAGGGCATCTCCCACGGTCATACGAACAATGTTGCCGTACTTGTTGCCGGAAATGACGGAATAGTTGATGCCGAAGTACTCGCAGGTGAAGGCAACAGGCAGATAAATGCGGCCGTTGGAGCTTATCGCGCGCTGGCGGTACTGGGTGTCGTAAGTGTCGTATGTAGTGCCGTCCTGCAAATTGAAATACAGCTGGACGCCGTTGCCGAATACCGTGACTATCTGCGCTGACTGAGAATAAACGGCGAAGGTGCCCAGTTCATGGGAATTGAAAACGGAATAGGGAACATAGATACTGCCGTTATAATTGATGGGCATGGTGTCGTCGCTCAACTGCATGAGAATATTGTTGACAGAGGTGAAGTAAATGGTTTCTGCCGCAAAAGAGGGGAGAGCTATGGCGACAGCTATCATAGCGATTATGAGAATCGCGGCAATAGTCTTTTTCATCGTCATAGCCCTCCCTTGAATTAAATGTCGGTTGGAACTATTTTATCACTTAGGTGAGGAACTTGCAAGAGCTTAGCCCCTGTTTCTGTCCATGGCGTTTTCGCAAAGTGCTTCAAGGTCAATACCAAGCTCCTTCAGTGCGGCAATAGTGTATACGGCATCCTCGGTGATGTCATGCATGTATATGTACTGATGATCGTAGTAGTCCAGCTGATTGTCTACGTAATAAGGTGTCTTGCTGCTAAGTTCAATGTTTACGCTTATTTTGTTCTTGTAGCCAGGATTATTGGCGCGGACGCGACCGATATTTCCGTTGCGGGCATCGCGGAGAATGGCGTTCTCGAGAAGCTCACGGGCCTGAGTGCCGGTAAGCTCAACGTTGCCGTGTACGTACTCGGTATCGCCGCTTACAGATACATCAATGCTGCCGGAAACAACAGGTCTGGGTACACTGGCAGGCGCGTAATCCTCATAATCCTCGATATAGGTGCCGCCGGGGACATCGTAATAGTAATAGATATGTCCGCTGCTTATATATTCGGGGTCAATAGAGTTTTCTATACGGCTTACGATGGATTCGGGGCGGTTGACGAATGCCAGCAGATCGGAGCTGAACTTATCAACCTCGCTGTACATAATGTCGTAGTACCTCTCAACAGTGGTGTAATCGTCCTTTACATAGCTTATGGTGACGTTGACAGGGTAGCTGCTGTAACTGACGTTATAATCATAGTCTCTATGATACTCGTAGATGCTCTTTTCCGTCTGCGATTTGTTGTTGATAATGCGCTCATGAAGCAACATTACCTGAGCAATATCGTCAGCCTCGGTAAAGCTGGTAGGCTCGCCCCAAATGCGGATCGTGGCAGCACTTACGTCCTCAGCGTCGGGTATGTAGCGCTCATAGCCGAAGAAATCAGCTTCAATGGCGGTAATGAAGAGGATAATAATCGCACAGGCTACGAGGAAACCGCGCCAGGTCTTGCGGAAAACCTTAAAGGACTTCTTCATGAGCATTTCGGCGGTGAAATAGCCGATGAAGCCGCCAACGAGCATGCAGATGCATATGACTATGCTGGCAGCAGGGGAGCCGGTGGTGAAGAATACCTCAAAGGTAATAGTAAACAGCAGCAGACCCAACACAAGAGCGCAGCCAAAGCAGAGGCAGTATTTGAAAACGGGCTTGAGTACATTTACCGCAACTACATCGGAGGCGGACTCCATTCTGCGCTTCCGGAAAATAAGCATGGCACATACGGCAAGGATTATGCCGACCGCTGCGTAGATAATGAATGCCCACCAGTTGCTGATATAGGCAAAGCCGGTTGCCGTATCGGTTTGGACTCTTATTTTATCAAAGAGATAAACAAAAGGAGAGAGAAAGTCCAATCGAGTTACGGTGCCGCCTGCGCCAAAGGAGAAGTAGGACATAAGGGCTCTTATCAGCAGTTCAACAACTACAACGACGAAGTTGAAGATGCCGTAAACTACGGGCAGCACGAAAACGTGACCGGTAAGAGAAGCACAAAGAGTAGCAAGCCCGTAGAAGAAAAGGCACTCAAGGCTGACTACCGCAAAGCACTGCAGGGCGGTGAGCATAATGAAATGCCCGGAGAAAAGGGCTACGATAAACGCCACTATGCAGGCGAAAAAGTTGCATACGATCAGCGGTACGATACCGGCGAGAGTGACAGATGTAAAAAGTCTGCCGCGGCAGATGGGGAGGCAGGCATAAGCGCTGGCGCTGCGGCTGTTATACATCCAGGAGTGGACGAGCATTGCGGAGAGGCAGGGGACGATGGCGCTGGAGAGAAGGCCGAACTGCCATGCAAACTGCAATAGATCATGGTAGTCGAAGCCGACATCTGCCCAGTAGCGGCGGCCACAGTCATGGGCGCAAATGCCCATAGCCAGCGTCCAAACCAACAGGTACAATGCCCACAGCGGCCAGTAACGCTTTACCGTCTTTGCGAATACAGCGCGGTTAAAGAATGATTTCGTTGACTGCATAGTCCACACCTCCCAATTCGTAAATAAATATTTCTTCCAGCGTAAGGGGGAGAAGCTCGAAATATACCGGCGCGGAAGCGTGAGCAATGGCGCTGACTTCGCCGGGAGTGCCGCGAACGATAAGAGTCTTCATGCGTCCGGTGCTGGACTCATGGAGAATATCAAGGTTTTCGGGCAGAGCGTCGCCGTCCTTGGGAACTATCTGCAGCTTTACGGTATTGCCCTGCATTTCGGAGAGGGAACGCTCAAGCAGCATCTTGCCCTGATGAACTATACCGACGTGGTCGCATACGTCCTCCAGCTCACGAAGATTGTGAGAGGACACGAGAACGGTGGTGCCGCGCTCGGCAACGTCAGCGAGGATAAGGCTCCATATCTGGCGGCGCATAACGGGGTCAAGACCGTCAACCGGCTCGTCCAGCAGGAGAATATCGGGCATCATACACATGCTCAGCCAAAAGGCGGACTGCTTCTGCATACCCTTGGAGAACTTGCGGATAGGAGTTTTCTCGTCCAGCTTGAAAACGTCCTTCAGCTTTTCATAACGCGCAGTGTTGAAGTTGGGATAAATGCCCTTATAGAATTTCATCATATCCCGCTGAGAGGCCTGAAGAAAGAAGAACAGGTCGTCGGGAATATAGGAAATGCGGGATTTTACAGCAGTGTTCTCGAATATAGGCTGGCCGTCGATAAGTATGCTGCCGCTGTCCTGCTTATATACACCTGCGGCGTGACGCAGGAAAGTGGATTTGCCGGCGCCGTTGGGGCCGACGAGACCGTAAACGCTGCCTTGGGGTACGTTTATTGAGAAGCCATCAAGGGCTGTACGATTATCAAAGCTCTTGACAAGCTCTTTTGCCTGTATCATTTCTTTACCTCCTTTATGTGGTCGATGAGCTCCGCTTCGGTCATGCCCAGTTCAAAAAGCTCTGCAAGAGTTTTATCCAGCGCGGAAAGAAGCTCATTCTTTTTCATGTTTGTAGTTTCTGATGCAGGAGCGGCAAATGAGCCTTTTCCGGCAGCGGAGTAGATGTATCCCTCGGCCTCCAGCTCCTTATAGGCGCGCTGGATAGTGTTGGGATTGATGGCGAGGGAGCTTGCAAGCTCTCGCACTGAGGGCAGCTTTTCGTTTTCCTTGATTGCGCCGCTGGTAATAAGGCGGCAGATACCCTCCTTGACCTGCTCATAAATAGGTCGGCCGTCCCGGTAATTGATGCTTATCAAAAACTTTCACCTCCCGTTGGCTGCCGTGGCAGCCGGTCGTATTGATGTGTTTCGTTAATTGTTTTTGCCTCCCGCTCTTATAAGTGCGGTAAGGTTCAGCACGATGGTTACGCCGCTCATAATGGCAGAAGCTAGAACAACGGCGCGTATGGTATCCATTATCGCGGAGAAATCACCCATATTCACACGATTGTTTATTTCGCAAAGCTGAAATACAAGGGACAGGACGCAGAATGTGAAGCTGAGAAACGAGAAGTTCTGCGGCTTTCGTTTGATTACAGCAATGCAGGCAAGCACCCACGCCGCAAGGCCGAGCACAAGGCTTGCCATGTTGAAAAATACGCTCATTTCAGCACCTCCGCAGTGATGGATCAAATGCCGCGAAAGATATTGGTTTTGCGTAACGTATCTTCCGCGGTATTCTCTCCACAAGGTATGCAGCATCTTACTAATGTACGAACTGTAATAGCTGTATTAATACAGTAGCATACGCTTTTTGCAATGTCAAGAAAAAATTGAAAGGGTGGATATGCGTTTATTTTCTTGTAAACCGCAAAAGGTTTTGCAATTAGCTATAAGCTGTGGTAAAATTATTAATTATTACGTGTATAAGAGGTTAGCGTGATGTTTTTCAAAGGAAAAGACGGAGGAGGACCCCGCTGGATAGTGGCGTTCCTCGGTAACCCGGAAAGTAAATACGAGAGAACCCGCCATAATGCGGGGTTTATGGCCGCGTCTGTGCTGGAAGATAAGCGCGGCATAAAGACAAATAAGCTCAAATTCCACGCCTTTACCAATGTGGCGGAATTTGGCGGAGAGCGTGTGCTGTTCATGCGCCCACAGACCTATATGAATCTCAGCGGCGATGCGGTTGCTCCCGCTGCCGCGTTTTATAAGATACCTGCAGAGCGTATCATCGTGGTTTTTGACGATATGTCGCTGCCCATCGGCAAGCTGCGTGTCAAGAGAAACGGCAGCGCCGGAGGTCATAACGGTATAAAGAGCATTATCGCCAAGCTGGGAACCGACCAGTTCCCACGCGTTAAAATTGGCATAGGTGCGCCGCCGCACCCGGATTATGACGTTATAGACTGGGTTATCGGTAAGCTTAACGATGCCGATTTCAAGGTTATCAACGAGGCTGCCGCGGTGGCTCTTGACGCCGTGGAAGAGATAATTGAAAACGGTGTAAATTCAGCGATGAATAAGTACAACGGCTGAAAGGGAAATGAATAATGGTTAAATATTACGATAAGGGAGTGTACCTCCTTGGCGGTAAGAGCATAGTTGACGCGGCTGACGCAAAGGGTCTTGCCTCGCCCGATGAGGCGCGCGAGGGTACTATAGCCTATTCCATCATGCGAGCCCACGATAAGTCAACCGACCCTAAGAAGATGCGCATAAAGTTTGATGCGCTCATGTCCCATGACATTACCTTTGTTGGTATAATTCAGACTGCCCGTGCCAGCGGCATGAAGCGGTTTCCTATACCTTATGTCCTTACCAACTGCCATAACAGCCTTTGTGCTGTAGGCGGTACAATCAACGAGGACGACCATGGTTTTGGACTTTCTGCCGCAAAGAAGTACGGCGGCATCTACGTGCCCGCAAATCAGGCCGTATGCCATCAGTTTATGCGTGAAATGCTGGCCTCCTGCGGCTCAATGATACTCGGTTCCGACAGCCATACCCGCTACGGCTGCTACGGTACTATGGGTATCGGTGAAGGCGGCGGCGAGCTGGCTAAGCAGCTGCTGGAAAATACATATGACGTTGACGCGCCGCAGGTAGTCCTTGTATGGTTGGAGGGCGAGCCCCGCAAGGGCGTAGGCCCCCACGACGTTGCAATTTCTCTTTGCGCGGAAGTGTTCGGCGGCGGTCTTGTGAAGAACAAGATACTTGAGTTTGCCGGCCCCGGCGTGGCAGGCCTGTCCATGGACTACCGTATCGGTATCGACGTAATGACCACCGAAACCTCCTGCCTGTCCTCCGTTTGGGTAACTGACGATAAGGTTAAGGAGTACTACGAAACTGTTGGTCGCCCCGAGGCTTATAAGGAACTGAAGCCCGCCGATTGCGCTTATTATGATGCAATAGTAAAGGTTGACCTTTCCAGGCAGGAATGTATGGTAGCGCTGCCTTTCCACCCCTCCAATGCTGTTACCGTAAAGGAACTGCAGGCAGATCCCGTCGGCGTCCTTACCCGCGTTCAGGAGGACTGCAACAAGCAGTTGGGCGGCCAGGTGGAGCTTAAGCTCACCGATAAGATAGTTGACGGCAAGGTCGTTGCAGATCAGGGCGTCATCGTCGGCTGTTCCGGCGGTATGTACGATAATCTCACCGAAGCGGCTGCAATTCTTGACGGTCAGAGCGTTGGTGACGGTTATTTCAATCTCTCCGTTTATCCCTCTTCCATGCCTATCGGCATGGCAATCACTCGTGACGGCACTGCCGAAACTCTTATGGAAGCCGGTGCGGTCATAAAGCCTGCATTCTGCGGCCCTTGCTTCGGCGCAGGCGATACTCCCGGTCATAATGCTTTGAGTATCCGTCACGCAACAAGAAACTTCCCCAACCGCGAAGGCTCCAAGCCCGGCGAGGGACAGATTTCCGCTGTTGCGCTTATGGACGCACGCAGTATTGCCGCAACCGCGGCTAACGGCGGCGTTATCACCGCCGCTACCGATATTGAGTACGATATCCCCGAAAAGAAATATGTTTTCGATCCTTCTGCGTATAATAAACGTATCTATTTCGGCTTCGGTAAGGCTCAGCCAGAGACGGAACTGAAATTCGGCCCCAATATTACCGATTGGCCCCACTTCAATGCCATGGGAGAAAATCTGCTGTGCAAGCTGGCGGCGGTCATCTTCGATGAAGTTACCACCACCGACGAGCTCATTCCCTCCGGCGAGACCTCTTCCTATCGTTCCAACCCTATCCGCCTTTCCGATTTCGCACTGTCCCGCCGTGTGCCTGAGTACGTGCCAGCCTCCAAGGCGATCCGCGCAATGGACGAAGCGAGAAGAGCGGGGGAGAAGCCTGCGGAAGCTCTTGCCGTGCTTAACATGGTAAGCGACCATGGCGATAAGCTTCTTGAGAGCACGGATATCGTATCCTGCGTATTTGCCAGGAAGCCCGGTGACGGCAGCGCCCGTGAGCAGGCAGCCTCTTGCCAAAAGGTGCTGGGCGGCGGCGCGAATATCTGCTATGAGTACGCAACCAAACGTTACCGCAGCAACTGCATCAACTGGGGTCTTGTACCTTTTACCATTGACAAGGATACTCCCTTCGACTACAATGCCGGCGATTATGTATTTATACCCGGAATACGTAAAGCGATAGCCGATAAGCTTGAACGTATTCCAGCAAAAGTTATCAGCGGCGATAAGGTTGAGGATATAACCCTTAACCTAACCGGCCTTACCGATAATGAGCGCACTATTCTGTTGGACGGCTGCCTTATGAACTATTACGCTGCCGGCCATGCGGAGTGAGTCTTTATCTCATGGAGGAAAACATGGAAAAAATCCAAATGAATGTCCCCGTCGTTGAAATGGACGGCGACGAAATGACCCGTATTCTTTGGCGTATGATAAAGGACGAGCTTATTCTGCCCTTTGTTGAGCTGAAGACCGAGTATTATGATTTGGGTCTGCTTGAGCGTGACCGCACCAATGATGAGGTTACCGTTGCTGCCGCGGAAGCGGCAAAGAAGCTCGGGGTAGCGGTAAAATGCGCTACTATCACTCCCAACGCCCAGCGCATGAGCGAATATAAGCTCAAGGAGATGTGGAAGAGCCCCAACGGCACCATTCGCAGCGTTATGGACGGCACTGTGTTCAGAACACCTATCATCATTGACTGCGTGAAGCCGGTGGTGAAGAATTGGAAGAAGCCCATAACCATTGCCCGTCATGCTTACGGCGACGTTTATAAAGCTGTGGAGTTCCGCACTGACGAGCCCGGTACAGCCGAACTGGTGTTTACCGGTGCAAGCGGTAAGGTGAGCCGTCAGACTATACAGAAAATGTTCGGTTCGGGCGTAATTCAGGGTATGCACAACAATGAGAAGTCCGTTGAAAGCTTTGCCCGCTCTTGCTTCAACTACGCCATTGAGATGAAGCAGGATCTGTGGTTCTCCACCAAAGACACCATTTCCAAGGTATATGACGGAGCCTTTAAGGAAATCTTCCAGCGCATTTACGAAGAGGAATATAAGAGCCGCTTCGAAGAGCTGGGCATTGAGTATTTCTATACCCTTATTGATGACGCCGTTGCCCGAGTTATTCGTTCCGAGGGCGGCTTTATTTGGGCCTGCAAGAACTATGACGGTGACGTTATGAGCGATATGGTATCCACTGCTTTCGGCAGCCTTGCAATGATGACTTCCGTGTTGGTTTCTCCTGATGGTAAGTTTGAGTATGAGGCGGCTCACGGCACTGTTACCCGCCACTATTACCGTCACCTCAACGGCGAGGAAACTTCTACAAATCCCATCGCGACGATTTTCGCGTGGAGCGGTGCTCTTCGCAAGCGTGGTGAGCTGGACGGCCTTGACGAGCTTTGTGCTTACGCCGATAAGCTGGAACAGGCTTGCTTTGATACTCTTAACAGCGGCGTTATGACCAAAGACCTTGCCGGCCTTGCGGAAGGTATTGATGTCAAGCGCGTCAATACGGAAGAATTCATAAAGACTATTGCGGAAAGACTTAAAGAGCTTCTCGCTGCATAAGAAAATCCCCCTGATAACCCGGTTATCAGGGGGATTTGAGCTTTATATGGATTATATTAGAAGATTCCTGTTACCGCGCCGGTTTCGAGGTCGACGTCAACTCTGCGGTATGCAGGGTTGGAACAAGTGCCGGGCATCATGCTGATGGAACCGGCCATTGGGCAGAGGAACTTTGCGCCGCCGTATTCGAGAATGTCGCGGATGGGAAGACGCCAGCCCTTGGGTACTCCCTTGAGGTTGGGATCATGACTGAGAGACAGATGGGTCTTGACCATCATTGTGCAGTAATCTGCATATTTGGGATCATTTTCGAAACGCTCTGCCTTTGCAAGTGCCTCGGGTGTCCAGTCTACGCCGTCTGCGCCGTAAACTTCCCTGGCGATAAGCTCAACGCGCTCGCGCAGGGGAGTGTCCAACTCGTACAGATACTTGATGGGCTCTTCGGGCTCCTCGCAAGCGTCGATAACAGCCTGAGCAAGCTCGAGAGCGCCTTCGCCGCCGTACTGCCAATGTTCGCTGAGTGCGCAGCGAACATTGTTCTCTGCACAGATTTTGCGAATAAGAGCAACCTCGGCATCGGTATCGGTGTAGAACTTGTTGATGCAGACGACGGGCTTGATGCCGCTCTTCTTGACGTTGTTTACATGATGCAGCAGGTTCTCGCAGCCCTTTTCGAGAAGCTCGAGGTTCTCCTCGACATACTCCTTGGGCAAGGGACGGCCGGGCTTTACATCGGGGCCGCCGCCGTGCATCTTAAGAGCGCGGATCGTGGCAACGACAACGGAAACGTGAGGAGTGAGACCGCTGAGACGACATTTTACGTTCCAGAACTTTTCAAAGCCAATGTCGGCTGCAAAGCCGGACTCGGTTACGTGATAATCAAAAAGCTTCAGTGCAAGACGGTCGCCGATAATGGAACTCTGTCCGATGGCGATATTTGCAAAGGGACCTGCGTGTACGAGGCAGGGCTGATGCTCTACAGTGTAGCAGAGGGTGGGGTTGATGGCATTTCTCATCCATGCAGTCATGGCGCCTGCAACTTCAAGATCTTCGGCGGTTACAGGATTACCGTCCATATCGTAAGCAAGCACGATTTTGCCTATACGTTCACGCATATCCTTAAGGTCGCGGGCGACGGAAAGGATAGCCATAAGCTCGGAGGAAACGGCAATGTTTGTGCGTGTGGTCATTCTTGCGCCGTCAAGCTTACCACCGCCAAGGCCGATCTCCATTTTGCGAAGAGCCTGGCAGCAGAAGTCCATAACGAAACTCCACTCTATACGCTCGGGGTCAATATTGAGACGCTTTATTCCAATCTCGTTGAGCTTGGCGTCGTCATAGTTTCTCTCGTGCTGCATTCTGGCGTTGAGAGCGACCATGCCGAGATTATGGGCGTTTGTAATATCGTTGATATCGCCGGTCAAACCGAGGGAAAACTCGGTCATGGGAATAAGCAGAGCGTTGCCACCGCCGGCTGCAGAGCCTTTTATGTTCATGGTGGGGCCGCCGGAGGGCTGACGCAGGCAGCCGCCTACATTCTTGCCCAGCTTGCCCAGACCTTCGATGAGACCAAGGGAGGTAGTGGACTTGCCCTCGCCGAGAGGAGTGGGAGTAATAGCAGTAACTTCTATATATTTGCCGTTAGGCTTATCCTTAAGGCGTTCCATGATCTTGATAAAATCAAGCTTGGGGGTCTTGCCGTAGGGAATGATCTCTTCGGGGAGAAGGCCCATCATTTCGCGGAATTCGTCAACAGAGGGGAGAGTCTTTTCTGCTTCTTCGGCAATTTGCCAATCCTTATAAATCGTAGGGTCAAGCATTTTCTTTTCCTCCTTTTAGGCTTTAACTGTGCGGCAGCAATTTACTTCATATATTATTTAAGAACGGACGGCTTGGCTGAGCGCGTACTGTTCAAAAATGACTTTAGACAGGTATCGCCAGTAAATTATAGCATGTTACCCTAATAAATAACATTCGCAAAATAACTCAATATTAAATATGTTGAATTATGCAAATAATGTAAATTTACTAAGCGTAAAATTAGGGTAAATCAAAATGCGTCACAGACTTACAAGGCCGGCATCAAGCATTTTTTGCAAGCTCATAAGAATGCCGGTCTTTGCGTGGAACCAGGTAAGGCCACCCTGGAAATATACTGCATAGGGCGGACGAATGGGGCCGTCGGCGCTAAGCTCAATGGAGGAACCCTGAACGAAGGCGCCTGCTGCCATAATTACCTCGGCATCGTAGCCTGGCATAGCCCAGGGAACGGGCGTTACATAACTGTCGACGGGAGCTGCTGCCTGTATACCCTGGCAGAAAGCGATAACGCCTTCCGGCGTGCCAAGCTCAACAGCCTGAATGATATCATAGCGAGGCTCGGTAGAATTGGGGACAACCCTGAAACCAAGGCTTTCATATACATTGGCGGCAAAAATCGAACCCTTAAGAGCACCTGCGGTAACGGTAGGAGCAAGGAAGAAGCCCTGATAGAAAGAGGGCAGCAAGCCAAGGTTTGCGCCTACTTCCTGACCAAGACCGGGAGCGGAGAGACGGTAAGCGCACTGCTCGACGCACTTGGCGGTGCCGCAGATATATCCGCCGATGGGAGCAAGACCGCCGCCGGGATTTTTAATAAGGGAGCCGACTATCATATCGGCGCCCATATCGGAGGGTTCAATGGTCTGCACGAACTCGCCGTAGCAGTTATCCACCATGCAGATAAGGTCGGGCTTTATGGATTTGATAAACGCAATAAGCTCGCCGATCATTTCGGAGGAGAAGGTAAGACGTGTCTGGTAGCCCTTGGAACGCTGAATAGTTACCAGCTTGGTGCGCTCGTTGATAGCGGCGCGAATACCTTCATAGTCGAAGCTGCTGTCGGGCAGCAGGTCAACCTGACGATAGGTAACTCCGTATTCCTTGAGAGAACCGATGGACTCACGTATGCCGATGACCTCTTCGAGTGTGTCATAGGGACGGCCCACGGGAGAAAGCAGCTCGTCGCCGGGGCGAAGATTTGCGGAAAGCGCGACTGCGAGAGCGTGTGTGCCGCAGGTTATCTGAGGACGTACAAGGGCAGCTTCGGTGTGGAAAGTGTCGGCATATACTCTTTCCAAAGTTTCACGGCCGCCGTCATTGTAACCGTAGCCGGTAGTGGCGGCAAAATGCGCTGCGTTTACGCGGTTTTTCTGCATAGCGGAAAGGACCTTGGCCTGATTGAATTCCGCAATGCGGTCGATTTCGTCAAAGCGGGGACGCAGCTTCTCGATTATTTGCTCGCCGTACTCGTATACTTCATTGGATATGCCCATCTGGGCGTACATTTCTTTAGTATCCATTTTCAACCTCTTCTGTGTCATTTGGAATTACTTCATCTGCCGCCGCGGTTTCATCGGCAGACTCTTCTGCAGCCTCTCCGGCAGGAGCGTCTGCAGGCTCCTCGTCATCGGGAATATCGGGAGCGCTGTGGAGCGTGAAGATTACCTTGTTGTATTCATCACTTCCGGCGGGCAGCGCCTGAGGAGGCGTGGTGCTGTTGCCGGGCTTGATAGGAATGCAGGCTGTCTCGGAGATATAAAGCCCGTCAGCGCCGCGCTCAAGGGTGAGCTGCAGTGCGGCGGCGGACTCGCTGATGTCATAGCCGCCGGCATATTCGCCAAGACCATAGATAATAAGGGAATCGTTGTAGGTTTCAAAATAATGTACACCGACACCATTGTGCCCCAGAACTATGTCTGCGCCGCACTCTACGGCATAATGGGCGGAATGATACTCATTGCTCATATAAAAGTCGGTGGTACTGTCATTCCAGCTGAGGCAGGCGATAACAATGTCGGCTCCTGCCTGCTTAAGGGTGGTTATGCTTTTCTTAATGTTGCTGCCGGCTCCGCCGTCGGAGGCGTAAATACCTATCAGCAGACTGTTTTTGCTTATGAAAAGAGTTATATCACGGTTTCCTACATAGGGGATACCGACGGTTTCAAGGCTGCCTATAGTGTCAGCGTAGCCTTCTTCGCCGCAGCCGTAAACGTGAGTGTTGGCAATGTTTACAATGTCAATTCCGGAGTTGCGGATTATTTCAGCCCAAGCGGTATATGCCATGTGAGCCTCGGAAACAACGGGAGCGGCAACGTCGCTGAGGACGCTTTCGAGGTTCATTATGCTCAGATCGTCGTCCTGTATAAGGGTGGAAACTGCGTCGAACATTGCGTAGTCCTTGGGTTCACCTCTGGGAGAAACTCCGCCGATGAATGTGAGTTTATATTTTTCCGGTTCCGGTTCGGGCTCGGGTGTAGGCTCCGGAGAGGGTTCCGGGTCGATTTCAGGTTCAGCGGAAGGTGTAGGAGTGGGCGTGGGTTCCGGCGTAGGCTCGGGCGTTGGCGTTGGAGTGACGTCGGGAGTAGGTTCGGGGGTTGGAGTTGGTGTGGGTGGTGGTGTGGAAGTAGGTGTAGGCGGAACTGTGGGTATTACCGCGGTAGGGGTGGGCGAGGGCGTCGTGTCCGACGTGTCCAGCTGTGTCATTGCAAAAATGGCTATAGCGGCGATTATTACCGCCGCTGCTGAACATATAATTGCTATGAGGATTCGTTGTTTTTTCAATTCTGTACCTCAGAAATAAAAAGAACATGCAGCGGGGCGAAGATATCGCCCCGCTGTTTGGATATTACAGACAGGATTATCTGTTTGCGTGTAAAACTACTTCGCCGCTTTCCAGGCTCTTACGTACGTCAATAACCCGTTGGTTCTGACTGCCGCGCCATTTAAGGGTAAGGCTCTTTTCCTCTATGAGGAACATGCCGTCAATGAGCACGTCGGTAGCTTCTATAAGAGCTTTGAAGCCGGGGTCTGTTTTGCTTGTCTCGAGTATTTCCTCGAAGGTATAGCCGGAATAACACCAAACGTTGAAGCCGCCTGCCTTGGCTCTGTGTGCAAGCTCGGCGCAGGCAGCAGCCTGCAGATAGGGTTCGCCGCCGGAAAGAGTCAGTCCATCAGTGAGAGGATTGGAGGAAAGTGTTTTATAAAGGCTGTCAACCGTAACCTCCTTGCCACCTGCCGGATCCCATGTGTGGGGGTTATGGCACTCCGGGCAATGACGGAGGCAGCCCTGAGTGAACACAACAAAGCGAAAACCGGGGCCGTCAACGATGGAGTCCTGAATGGTATCGGCTATGCGCAGCAGGGTATCACTCATCACAGTCACCGCTGCAGGAGCTGATGGTGTGCTTTACACGGTCGTGCTCCTCGGCGCGCTTGGCGTTGTTGAAGCGGTCAAGGGTACCAACGAGGTAACCGGTGATGCGGCGGATTCTGTCGAAGGGACCTTCTTCTTCGGTACGGCCGCAGCCGGGGCACTGATCCTTGATGATGCCGGAGAAGCCGCAGACAGGGTCACGGTCAACGGGATGGTTTACAGAACCGTAGCCGATACCGCACTTCTGCATGTAGCGGACGACCTTCTCGAAAGCTTCAAGGTTATCCATGGGATCGCCGTCCATCTCGATATAGGTGATGTGACCGGCGTTGGTAAGAGCATGATAGGGAGCCTCGATCTGAATTTTCTCAAAGGCAGCGATGGGATAGTATACGGGAACGTGGAAGCTGTTGGTGTAGTATTCGCGGTCGGTAACGCCGGGAATGGAGCCGTAGAGAGCCTTATCCATCTTTACGAAACGGCCGGAAAGACCTTCGGCGGGAGTGGCCAGCAGAGAGAAGTTAAGACCATACTTCTTACAGGCGTCATCCATTCTTGCACGCATGTGGGAAACGATTTCGATACCGAGGTTGCGGCTGGTCTCACTTTCGCCGTGATGCTTGCCAACCAGTGCAACGAGAGTTTCGGCAAGGCCGATGAAGCCCATGGAGAGGGTGCCGTGCTTGAGGATCTCGCCGATCTCATCATTCCAGTCGAGCTTTTCGCTGTCGATCCATACGCCTTCGCCCATGAGGAAGGGGAAGTTGCGAACCTTCTTCTTACGCTGAAGCTCAAAACGCTCAAGAAGCTGGTTGATAACCAGATCGATCTTGCTGTCGAGCATTTCGAAGAACACGTCAAGGTCACCCTTGGCCTTTATTGCCAGACGGGGCAGGTTGATGGTAGAGAAGGACAGGTTACCGCGGCCGTTGCAGATTTCACGGCTGGGATCGTAGTTGTTGCCGATAACGCGGGTACGGCAGCCCATGTATGCAATCTCGGTCTCGGGGCGGCCGGGCTTGTAGTACTGCAGATTGAAGGGAGCGTCGATAAAGGAGAAGTTGGGGAACAGACGCTTTGCGCTGCAGCGGCAGGCCAGTTTGAAAAGGTCGTAGTTAGGATCACCCTCGTTGAGGTTGATGCCGTCCTTGACTCTGAAAATCTGAATGGGGAAGATGGGAGTTTCGCCGTTGCCGAGACCCTGTTCGGTGCTCAGCAGCAGGTTACGCATGACCATGCGTCCCTCGGGAGAGGTATCGGTACCGTAGTTGATGGAGGAGAAGGGAGTCTGGGCACCTGCGCGGGAATTCATTGTATTTAAGTTATGTATAAGAGCTTCCATTGCCTGGAAGGTGGAGCGATCGGTTTCCTTGGTTGAGCGATAGTGAGCGAACTCCTGTGCTTTCTTGCACATATCCTCGTCGCAGCCGGTGAGTTCCATGAGCTTGGGAAGCTCTGCTGCGAAGTACTCGGAGCACTCCTCCAGCTTGGGATAAAGACCGGTTTCGGCCTCGATGCTCTTGCGCAGATCTTTGATGTTCTCTTCAAGGTCTTCTCGGTCAGCCAGAAGCATGAATGCGCGGGCGAGGTTTTGCGCATAAATGCGCTTGAAGGTCTTGGTAACGCCTTCGGCCATACCGTAGTCGAAGTTTACGATACTCTGGCCGCCGTGCTGGTCGTTCTGATTGGACTGGATACCGATGCAGGCGAGAGCAGCGTAGGAAACAATATCCTGAGGCTCGCGGAGAATACCGTGACCGGTGGAGAAGCCGTTCTTGAACAGGGAGATGATGTCGATCTGAGTGCAGGTGGTGGTGCCGGTGGAGGCGAAGTCCATGTCGTGAATATGGATATCACCCTCGCGGTGAGCCTTTGCATGCTCGGGCTTGAGGACGTACATCTCATAGAACTGCTTTGCGCCCTCGGAGCCGTACTTGAGCATTGCGCCCATAGCGGTGTCGCCGTTGATGTTGGCGTTCTCACGCTTGATGTCGGAATCCTTTGCGTCGGCGAAAGTGATCTCTTCGTACTTCTGCATGAGGCGGGTGTTCATCTCGCGAACACGGCTGCGCTCCGCACGGTAGAGAATGTATGCCTTGGCGGTTTGAATATAACCGTTGTCCATGAGAACACGCTCTACTATATCTTGTATGTGTTCAACATCGGGAGAATTGTTGCCTTCCACCTCGAGAATGGACAGAACCTCTGCGGAGAGGGTCTTGGCAGTCTCCTCGCTGCCCAGCTTATAGGTTGCGGCAAAAGCCTTGTTGATAGCGGACTCTATCTTGTCGAGTTCAAAGGGGACTACTCGTCCGTCTCTTTTTCTGATTCCGTCGATGGTCATGTTGGGAACAATCCTTTCACAATATATGGTGTAGTTAATTATTTTTTCAAGCATAGATATAGTACACTTCCCCGCGTATTCTGTCAATATCAAGTTGTAAATTATTTCTCGTGTTTATTAGTGAAAGATTTGCAGGAAAATTATATACTTTTTGCCAACCGGGTGATATAATAGGATAAAATACAAAATATCACGATAGTCTATGAATAAATTTCCATAATAAAAATTTTTATTTGGAAGCATAAAAGCCGACCACCAAATATAGGGGTATGTAAAGGAGAGAAATCATGAACAGAACTCAGCTCAAGCGCAGAGCCCGCCACTCATATATGGATACCAAGCGCCTTTACCTGACTACTTTCATATATGTGCTCATAGTGTTCCTGCTCAACTATGTGGCCGGACGCATGAACGGAATTGTTGCCGATTGGAGCGCCGGTGTCATGCGCATTGTTGAGGCAGGCGGTATAGTTCCGCACTATACCAAAAAGGAAATTGCGGCATCGCTGTTTTCTATAGTTATTGAGATAATGCTGCAGATTGTTGGTGTTGGCTACCTTTCCTTTACGCTTAATATCAGCCGACATAATCCTACCGGAATGTCCGACCTTGCCGACGGCTTCAGCATAACCTTCAAGGTGTTTGCGGTAGCTTTCCTGCAGGGCTTGTTTATCGCGCTTTGGTCCTGTCTGCTTGTGGTTCCCGGAATTATTGCAGCGTACCGTTACCGTCAGGCTTTTTATATCCTGCTGGACGACCCTGATAAGGGTGCATTGCAGTGCATACGGGAAAGTAAACAGCTTATGCACGGCCATAAGTGGGAGCTGTTCGTGCTTGACCTCAGCTTTATCGGCTGGAATCTGCTTATATTTATAAGTGCCGGTATACTCGGCATATGGATAATGCCCTACATTTATACAAGCTATGCAATATACTACAATATGCTTGCTTACCCCGATGGAATTTACCCGGCGCCGCCCCTCGAAGAAGAAAATACGTAAATGTAAGCTTAACCCCGGACTGTTTCGGCAGTCCGGGGTTTCTGCATGGTAAAAGGTCCGATGAGGAATATTATTTGACGGCATAGGACAAAATGATTCATATCAAAGAATGGAGAATGGATATGGATCACGAAGAAAACTATACAGAACAGCTCAATCGGGAAGAGCTGCTGCAAAGCGATATAATACGGCTCGGTTCGGCGGTGACACACTCCGAAAAGGGGAGTATTCACTGCCTCACGATAATCGGACAGATAGAGGGGCATATACTGCTGCCGCCGAATAATAAGACTACAAAGTATGAGCACGTTATGCCCATGCTGGCCTCTATAGAGGAAAGCGATGATATTGATGCGCTGCTTATTCTGCTCAATACGGTTGGCGGCGATATTGAAGCGGGGCTGGGGATAGCGGAGCTTATCTCCGGTATGAAGAAGCCTACGGCATCGCTGGTGCTTGGCGGCGGACATTCTATCGGAGTGCCGCTGGCGGTTTCGGCAAAAAAATCCTTTATTGCACCATCTGCTGCAATGACTATACACCCTGTTCGGCTCAATGGAGTGGTGATAGGTGTTCCGCAGACATTCACTTATTTTGAGAAGATACAGGAGCGCATAGTATCCTTCGTTACGGAAAACTCCGGGGTCGACCGGGAAAAATTTGTGCGGATGATGCTAAAAACGGGGGAGCTTACAACCGATGTGGGCAGCGTCATTTACGGTGAAGAAGCGGTGCAATGCGGGCTTATAGACTCTTTGGGCGGCCTTTCCGACGCGCTGGATTACTTGCACACCGAAATTGAGAAAAGACGGGATAAAAAATAATTGCGAATATTTGTACGATGTGGTATACTAATATAATAAACCTTATGCAATTTACTTTCCCTGAGAGAGGTGTATATAAATGGCCGAAAAGAAAGGCTCAACTAATTCCGCAAGCAAGAAAAAGAGCGGTAAGCAACCTGTAAAAAACTCAACTAAATCTGCGCCTAAAAAGGAAACCTCGGCGGCAAAGGCTTCCGGCAGCAATGCCGTCGCTAAGCAGCCTCGACGCCGCGAGATAGGCGCAGTTGTTTGCCTGTTCCTTGCAGTATTTTCTTTCCTTGGATATTTCAGCTCGGACGGATGGTTTATCCATTTCTTCCGCAGCTTCCTTGCCGGTCTTGTAGGCAGAGGCTTTTACCTCTTCCCGCCGGCACTGCTGCTTTGCGCGTACATACTGTTCTTCCACAGAGGTCGCCCGGTAAGGCTGCGTCTTGTCAGCGCGTTGCTTATTCCGCTGGCTATCAGCGCAATGCTCCATATGTTGGGCTGCAAAACAGAATATGAATGGTCTATAAGGCTCCTTGCAGAGCTTTACTCCGACGGAAGCGCTGCCGGCATATCCTGCTGCGGCGGCTTGTTTGGCGGTCTGCTGGCAATGAGCTTTGGTTCCATGTTCGGCAAGGTGGGCGCAAGCATTGTATTTATTATCTTTGTGCTCTTCCTGCTGCTCCTGTCCTTCAATGTAACCGTAAGCGGTATTGTGGATTGGTTCCGCTCTCGTGAAAAGGTGGAGTATGAGTATATTCCCAAGCCTGAAAAGTCAAAGAAAGAAAAAGCTGAACCTCAGATCGCAGAGAACATTGACGACCTTGGCCATACTACGGATATAGTGTCAAAGCCCGCACGAAAGAAGCGTATCATTGATATACCGGTGGACGACCCGATTGAGCAGCCTGAGCCCATAGTCGAAGAACCCAAGCCCGAAAAGCCTTCGTTCTTTGACCGTAAGCCTTCCGTGCCTACTCCCGATAAGGTGATTAGCGGCGCGGCAGCGGCGGCAAAACCCGAGCCTGTTCATGAAATGCCTGAGATCGAAGAACCGGTTCCCGTTGTTACCGAGTATGTGCCTGCGCAGGATATTAACGAAATGATGAAGCCTCTTGAAGAGGAGCTTGCAGCCAGCAAGAAGATGGAAAAGCTCCGCAATGAGGTGGAAATGCGCGCCGCCTCCGTTGAGGTTGCCGAGGCTATCGAAGAAAGTCTCAGCACCCCCGAGCCTGCCGCTTACGTTTATCCTCCCACATCTCTGCTTGCGCCTGCCAAAACCGGCAGCCTCACCGACGGTAAGAGTGAAGTTGAGGTGAACGCGCGCCGCCTTGAATCCACAATTCAGAGCTTCGGTATAAATGCCCGCCTTGTGGATTATACCCGCGGCCCCTCCGTTACCCGCTACGAAGTTGAACTTGAACAGGGCGTCAAGCTGTCCCGACTTACCAATCTTGCGGACGATATCGCGCTGGCGCTTGGCGCTACCGGCGTAAGAGTTGCGCCTATCCCGGACAAAATCTCCATTGTCGGTATAGAGGTTCCCAATAAGATAGTCAACGTAGTTGCCTTGCGAGAACTTATTGAGTCCTCCGAGTTTAACGGCAAGAGCTCCAAGCTGTCCTTTGCCGTAGGTAAGGATATCGCAGGCAATCCCGTAGTTGGAGATATTTCCAAGCTGCCCCATTTGCTTATTGCGGGTACTACCGGCTCCGGTAAGTCCGTCTGCATGAACTCCCTTATTCTCAGCCTGCTCTTCAAGTCCTCTCCCGAAGAGGTACGCCTTATCATGATCGACCCCAAGATGATAGAGCTTGGCGCCTATAACGAGATACCTCATCTGCTCATACCAGTTGTCACTGACCCCAAAAAGGCCGCGGGCGCACTGCAGTGGGCTGTTGTAGAAATGATGAAGCGCTATAAGCTCTTCTCCGAAATCGGTGCAAGAGACCTTGCCTCTTATAATGCATCTATAATCAAGCAGGAGGGCGGACAGACCCTGCCTCAGATAGTTGTTCTCATCGACGAGCTGGCAGACCTTATGCTGGTTGCCGCCAAGGACGTTGAAGAATCCATCTGCCGTGTTGCGCAGATGGGTCGAGCTTCCGGTATTCATCTGGTTATCGCTACCCAGCGTCCCTCCGCAGATGTTATCACCGGTCTTATGAAGGGCAATATTCCTTCCCGAATCGCTTTCGCGGTTGACTCTGCTCTTAACTCCCGAATCATTCTCGACGCCACCGGCGCTGAGAAGCTTATCGGTAAGGGCGATATGCTTTATTCGCCCATCGGTTCCGGTAAGCCCGCCCGTGTTCAGGGCGCATTCGTTACCGATGAGGAGAGGGAAGCTGTTATCAACTTTGTCAAGGAACGTAGCACCGCTCAGTACTCGGCTAATATTCTCGAGGAAATCGAGCGCAACGCTCAAAAGGACAGCAAGAAGGAAAAGGAGAAGGAAGAGCCTGTTGAAGTCAGCGAGGGCGACGATGAGGTCGATGAGCTCTTCAACGCTGCCGTTGAGGTTATCCTCGAAGTCAAGCAGGCGTCCGTATCTATGCTCCAGCGTAAGCTGAAGCTGGGTTACTCCCGCGCAGCCCGTCTTGTTGACCAAATGGAGGCCCGCGGTATCGTAGGTCCCTTTGAAGGCTCCAAGCCCCGCCAGCTGCTCATCACCGCGGAACAGTGGAATATGATGAAAAATGGTGGAGTTCAGGAGACCCTGCCCATGCCAGAGGACAATTTCGTTCCTCCCGTATATGAGGAAGAAATGACCGAAGAAACCGAAGAATAAAATTGAACCGCCGCAGTAAGCACATTCTTACTGCGGCGGTTTTTGTCAAAAGTGGGGAAGTGTCAATTCTTTTCTTTTGGCTTGAAAATCAATGCCACAAGATATCCGAAGAATATTGCGGCGCATATTCCGCCCGCCGCGGAGGTGAAGCCGCCGGTGAAAGCGCCCAGCAGTCCTTTTTCCGCCACAGCCTTTTTGACGCCCTGCGCAAGCGTATTGCCGAAGCCGGTGAGCGGGACGGTAGCGCCTGCGCCGGCCCATTCGGCGAAGGGCTTATATATCCCGAAACCACCCAGTATAACGCCTGCGACAACGTAGGCGACAAGTATTTTTGCCGGGGTGAGCGAGGTCTTGTCAATGAGTATCTGTCCTATTGCACAAAGCAGACCGCCCACAATGAATGCCTTTATATAGTTAAGAATCATGCTCCACCTCCGTTGATATTGCCACAGCATGGCATATACCGGGAATGCTTTCGCCCTGCCCGGAGGAGGTAGAGGACATCAGCGCGCCCGTCGCGGCAAAGAGTACGTTTTTATATTGTCCGTTTTTCATACCGTTGAGAATATGACCGCAAAGTACGCCTGCGCTGCAGCCGCAGCCGGAGCCGCCCGCATGTACGTCCTGAGTGTCGCAGTCGAACATCATCAGACCACAGTCGTTATAAATGCCGCCAAGGTCAATACCGTCGTCGCGGAAAAAGTCCATGACTACCGAATGACCGACCTTGCCCAGGTCGCCGGTTACGATAAGGTCATAATAGTCCGGAGCTCTGCCGGTATCTTTGAAATGGCACTTGAGAGTGTCGTAAGCAGCCGGAGCCATTGCCGCACCCATGTTGTTGGCGTCGGTAATGCCCGCGTCCACAATTTTACCTGTTGTTACGTGGTTTATATACGGCCCGCTGCCGGAGGAGCGCAGTATTATACTGCCCGCCGACGTTGCCGTCCACTGAGCTGTGGGCGTGCGCTGACCACCGTATTCCAGCGGGAAGCGGAACTGCCTTTCTGCAGAGCAGAAGTGAGAGGAAGTAACCGCCGCGGTAATGTCGGCAAAGCCACCGTCGAGTATAAGCGCCGCCAGCGACAGACTCTCTGCCATTGTGGAGCAGGCTCCGTATAGTCCGAAAAAGGGAATATCCGCGTCCCGCATGGAAAATGCGGAGGCTATGCACTGGTTAAGCAGATCGCCCGCGAAAAGATAGTTTATCTCTGACGGGGAAATGGCAGCCTTGTCGCAGGCCATGGAAAAGGCTATCTTCTGCATTGCAGACTCAGCCTTTTCCCAGCTTTTTTCGCCGAAATAGGAATCTTCTCCGATGTAATCAAAGCTGTTCTTCAGTGGGCCTTCGCCCTCTTTTTTGCCAACCACACAGGCGTGTCCCGCAATGGACGGTGGCAGCTGAAGCTGTACCGTCTGCGTACCGATTCGTTTACTGCTCAAAAAAATCACCTCGCTGCTGATAGTTTTCAACAAACGAGGTGATTTTATATTTCCAATTAATTCAAGAATTCCAAAGCCTTTTCTATGGACTCCCTTGCATCGTCGGTCAGGGGAACGCCCGCGTTGCGATGGTCGAAGCTGACGGTAAAGGCAGTAACATCGGCGCGGAGCTTTTCAAGGTAATTGCGGTTGAGGCTGGTAAGAGCCTCGTAAAGACTCTGATACTTCTCGGCCTTAAGCTCACGCTTGCCTGCTTCAAGTATTCCCGCGGTATGGCTGACGCATATATACGGCTGACTTTTCAGTTTTTCATGGAATTTGGGGTCGCTGTCCCACAAGTATGCAATATTGGAGAAGTAGCGCAGCTCGGTGGAACGTATACGCTTGCAGGCAAAGCAGGAGTCGGAAAGCTCAGCCAGCTTTTCACCTGCGTCGGCGTTGGGTTCTTTCTTGCTGAAAAGACCTTTTTTGCCGCCAACCTCGGTCTCCAGCAAAGTATTTACATCTGCAAGGTGACTTTCGAGTATCAGTGCCAGCGCCAGCTTGTTCTTCATGCTGCGAAGCTTGGCGAAATGCTCATGGCAGAATCCAAGCTCGTTCATTTTGATCCTTACGTCCGGCTCCATCATTGCTGCGCCGAGAACGTAAGAGAGGTTGGTTTCCTCCAAAGCACGGTGCAGGCGGCACATGGGGCAGCCATCGTGCTGGTCAAAGGCTTCGTTTATGGGTATGGTAAATATTTTTTCGGACAAAATTCACACCGCCCTGTTCCATTCTGTGATTTTGTGGTATACTGGTGGTATACTGCAAGATAATGACATTATTATAAACGGAAGTGCAGATTAATGCAATATATAGAACATGATGGATTTGTGGAAATAGCAGCGCCTGAGGATTTTGATCCGGTCAAGATTTTCGAGTGCGGGCAGTGTTTTCGCTGGAACGCCGATGAAAACGGTGTGTACCGCGGCGTTGCCCACGGACTTGCCGCAAAGGTATGGACGGAGAACGGCAGCGTTTTTGTAAGCGGAACAATGGAGCAGTTCAAGCAGGTATGGCATGGCTATTTTGATCTCGACAGAGATTACGTGCATGCAAGAGAACGGCTCTCTGTCGACGAATATACCCGCGCAGCTGCCGAATACGGAGCGGGAATACGTATCCTACGGCAGGATAAGTGGGAGGCTTTGTGCTCTTTTATCATCTCCCAGTGCAACAATATCCCCCGCATTAAGAAAATAGTCGAAACTCTCTGCCGCTGCTTTGGCGAGCCGGTGGAATTTGAAGGGGAGACCCTGTATACGTTCCCGAGTGCGGAAAAGGTTGCGACGCTTACGGCAGACGACCTTGCGCCCCTGCGCTGTGGATATCGGGCACCGTATATAATCGGTGCTGCGCAGGCGGTCGCAGACGGAACCCTTGACCTTGAAGCTTTGTCCAAAAGTGATTTTGCCACCGCGCTGAAAGCACTCAAAGCTATGAACGGTATAGGGGACAAGGTGGCCAACTGCGTAATACTCTTCGGCCTTTGCATACCTGATGCGTTTCCCATAGATGTATGGATGAAGAAAGCTCTGGCGGCGCACTATCCCAAAGACTTTGACCCCAAAGTGTTCGGAGAGAATGCGGGGCTTGCTCAGCAGTACATATTTTATTACGCCCGTTCCGGCAATGTATAAAGCTTAAATTGATTTACATATAAGGAGAAGAGAAATGAAATACGATTTTACTACAATTATGGATCGCCGCGGTAAGGACTCCGTGGCCGTTGATGTAATTCCTATGGACGGCGTTGAAGTCAAGGACGGCTTCAGCAAGATTCCTATGTGGGTAGCAGACATGAACTTTGCTACCGTTCCCACCATAGTTGATGCTATCATCCAGCGTGCCAAGCACCCCGCATTCGGATATTTCCGCACTCCTCCCGAGTATTATGACGCCATCATTCGCTGGCAGAATGTTCGCAACGGAGTGGAGGGGCTTGCAGCCGAGCATATCGGATACGAAAACGGCGTTCTCGGCGGTGTTATTGCTGCTATTCAGGCCTTTACCGCACCCGGTGAGCCTGTCCTGCTCCATTCTCCCACTTACGTCGGTTTCACCGGCTGTATCGAGAACAACGGACGCAAGATAATCCATTCCGATCTCGTTCAGGACGAGAACGGTGTATGGCGCATGGACTTTGAGGACATGGACGCCAAGATAAAGAAGCATAAGATCCACACCGTAGTGTTCTGCTCTCCCCATAACCCCTGCGGCAGAGTTTGGGAGCGTTGGGAGCTGGAGAAGGCTATGGAAGTCTATTCTGCCAACGACTGCGTAGTCATTTCCGATGAGATTTGGTCTGATATCATTATCGGCGATAAGAAGCACATTCCCACCCAGTCCGTTTCCGAGGATGCCAAGAACCGTACTGTTGCCGTTTATGCACCCTCGAAAACCTTTAACCTGGCCGGTCTTGTAGGTTCCTATCATATCATCTACAGCAAGTATCTCCGTGACCGTGTTATGAAGCAGAGCAGCCTGTCCCACTATAACGATGCAAACGTTCTTTCTGTTCACGCTCTTATAGGCGCATATAAGCCCGAGGGAGAACAGTGGGTTGACGAGCTCTGTCAGACCCTTGCAGGCAACGTCAACTATGCCTATGACTATATCAAGGAGCATTTCGAGGGCATAGAACTCGCCAAGCCCGAGGGCACCTATATGCTTTATATGGATTGCGAAAAGTGGTGCAAGGCTCATGATAAGACCATGGAGGAGCTTATCCGCGCTGGTATGGAGGTAGGCGTTATCTGGCAGGACGGCAGACCCTTCCACAGACCTTATGCTATCCGCATGAACCTGGCCGTACCTCATTCTCTTGTTGTTGAGGCTATGGAAAGACTGGATAAGTATGTTTTCAACGCATAATGTTAAAAGCCCCGCCGCAGTAAAACTGCGGCGGGGTGTTGCGCAATCAGCGGGAGAATTACAGTGAAAAAGATTATTTTGCTTCTTTTGTGTGCGGTTTTTGTGACATTGTTTGCAACCTGCTCCGAGGCGGAAAAGATAGCGCACGAGAATACTCCGGAATCAAACATATCAACACCCGAAACCCCGAAAGAAACATCGCAACCGCCTGCGGAACCCATAGAAACCGTTGAAATACACAGCGCCCGAATGTGGAACGAATTTGCCCGTTCCTATAACAGCGAGCGGGAGAACTATGCCGATTATGTCACCGTGGAAATCACGCTCGAGCTGGATTTCGAGAATGTCGACTTTGTACCGCTGGCTGATGGATTTTCGGGAAAGATAACCGCCGGGGAACCTGCGCTTACAGACGAGCAGAGAACGCAGTGGATTGAAGAACGAAAAAAGTGGCCTCTTGATTACAGAGGCACGTTTATGAATATCAGCAGCATCGAAGATGTGAACGGGGAAAGGGCATCTTCCTTGTTTGGCTCCGTCGATGAGTTTGAGCTTGAAAACGTAAGCTTTGCGTTTATATATCTTGGTGATGTAAAGTGTTTGGTTGCAGAGAACGCAGGTGCATTGGAACTGAATAATGTGAGAGTTCAAAACTGCACGCTGCCCGATGGGCGCGCTATAGCTGCTGTAAACACAAAGAATATTTCTATTGATGGCTTTATTGCGGAAAGCTGTATGCTTACCGGCTACGAGTACATGGCAGGCTTGGTTTGCTTTGTCGCAGAAGAAGCCGCGTTCAAGGACGTTATTCTGTGCAGGTGCAGTTTTACCCTTTCGCCGGACAACGGCGGTTCCGGTCTTTGGAGCGCGGGAATAGGATTGCTGGCGAAGTCGGTCAACGGAATAGCATCCTTCGAAAGTATTGATGTTTACGGTTGCGATTCCACCGGACTGTATACCCATGCGCTTACAGGTTCGGCGGGCAACGTATCCAAATGCAGTGATATTACGCTGGATTTCTGCACATTTATGAACTATCGCCCAATGGAATCGGAGTTTAACTCCGGAATTATAGGTTTCTGCGGAGAAAATAGATTTATGGAAACACCAGTGCTTGAAGAGAATGTATCAATAACAAACTGCAATATCGGCGGAGAATATGTAAAAGAGGATTTTACCGCTCGCGGATATCGTGTTGAAAATTGCATATTCACTTCGAGCAAAGAAAAACCGCCGCAGTAAAACTGCGGCGGAAGAGTATCATGCGAAGAGCTTTGCGAAGTCCTCGGGGTCGGGGACCTCAAAAGGATTTTCGCAGTAGTGGGCAACGGTGACGTTGAGCTCACTGTCAACAACGAAGTAGGCGGGGAGCTGTTCCTCGAGACCCTCGTTAGGACCGTGCTGCAGACCCATTTCTTCGATGGTCTTGAAAATGTTCATCATTTCGGGGGTGGGAGCGGGCATTTCAGCGCCTTCGGCAGGGGGAGCCATCGCGCCTATCTCCAGCTTCTGATAGAGAAGCATATCGGGGTCGCAAATAATATCGAAGGGGAAGTCTGCGTCCGTCTGGGAAGCAATGCTTTCGGGAGTCGACTGAAGAACCACCACAAGACCGTTGCCGTCTGCGGTGATAGTTTCGTAGCTTTCCATGTACTTTATCATGTCATACTGGCAGAGGGGGCAGCCGTAATAGCGCAGAAAAACAATAGCGGTTTTGCCGCTCTTGCTTATAAGCTCAGATACGGTGGTGGAGTCCTTCTTGACGGTGGTGACAGCAAGGTTTTCAAACTTTGTTCCAACTTCAACTTTAGCCATATTATCACTCCTGTATGTAATGTGTTGATGGTTTTAATATTATAACGATAAACAGCATATGTCAAACAATAAAAAACCGTCGATTTTACCCTAACGGCAAGGTTGACAATAAACCCGGCACGTAGTAAACTAACATAATAATACGTTTAAATAATACGTTGGAGAGGAGCTGTTT
>CAYYLZ010000001.1:0-102313 GCA_964472725.1 uncultured Oscillospiraceae bacterium | reverse complement strand
GCCCTTTTCTCCGCCTCAGGCCGTATATACGGTGTTTTTTATCTATATCGAGGCATGTTTCTCTTGTTTTTTTCTGACATATAATGTAGAATAGAGAGTAATTGATTAAACTAAAGAGGTGTAAACCAATATGCTTACCAATAAAGAAAACTATCTGCGCGTCCTTAATCGCGAGTGCCCCGAGTCTGTGCCCATCGGCATGACCACCATGTTCCGTCCCTCTGTTCTCAACACCAGAAGAAATGATGACGGTTCCGGCTTTGACATGTGGGGCATCGAGTACGTTATCTCCGAGGAGTCCGGCTTCGCAAGCGGCTTCATTCCCAAGCCCGGCGATTTCATGCTGGAGGACATCACCAAGTGGCGCGATATTCTTACTGCTCCCGATCTTTCCAACGTTGACTGGGAAGCCATGGCAAAGAAGGACATGGAAAACATTGACCGCGAGAAGGCTCCCCTAGCTTCCGACTCTGTTACCGGCTTCTTCCAGGCCCTCATTAACTACATGGGCTTCACCGAGGGTCTCTGCGCCTGCTACGAAGAACCCGAAGAGGTTCAGGCTATCATGGAGTGGCACAACAGCTACAACCTTGAGATCGCCAAGAACATCATCAAGTACTACAAGCCCGATATGCTCTGGCTGCCCGACGACGTTGCTACCGCCCGCAGCCCCTTCATCTCCAAGGAGATGTTCCAGGAGCTCTTCAAGCCCTACTGGAAGCAGTACACCGAGCTGTTCCTCGACGCAGGCATCCCCTGCCAGCTCCACTGCTGCGGCGAGTGCATGATCCTTATCGACGATTTCATCGACTGCGGCTTCACCGCATGGGATCCCGCTCAGACCATGAACGACCTGACCGCTGTCAAGGCAAAGTACGGCAACAACCTTGCTATCGTCGGCGGCTGGGACGGCAGCGGCAGAGCTGCTGAGCCCGACGCTACCGAGGAAGAGATCCGCGCTCTCGTCCGCGAGAAGATCGACACCCTCGGCGCAGGCGGCGGCCTTGTATGGCAGGGCGGCGTAAACGCACGTCCCGACATGCCCAACCTCGAGCAGCGCACCGGCTGGATCTATGACGAAGTCATGAAGTACGGCGCAAACTACTACGTAAAGTAATAATAATTACATACATAAAAACGGAGTAGAAAAAAGGCAGATCCCAACAAGAAAACATAGAGTTAGGCCGCAAGCTATTGAGCTTGCGGCCTAACCTGTTTACAGCCTATTGCAGAGCAATTTTGTTTCAAATCGAGGCGATTTTTCGCAGCGCTACTTGGTGTATCGCAAGAAAAAGCAACAATGAGTTGGAACAAAAGGGCCTGCAAGAGGGCTATGTTTTCTTGTTGGGATCTGCCTAAATCCACTCCGTTTTTTTGTGTTTTGCATATTGTCGCTTTTGCGGCTGTAGTCGTTACGCTGCGGCGGCTTGAAAGCAAGCCGCCCTACAGGTGCGGTGCAATAACGGACAGCGCATAAAACCAAAAGCTTGTCACCCTGAGCACAGCGAAGAGTCTCCGCAGCTGTTTAACTGCCAATCTCACGTCCATGCGAAGATGCTTCGCATGCTCAGCATGACATAGTTTTTATATCTTTCGCTTTATTGTTTTTGCTGCAATCATCGCTACAAACGGAGCACCTGAGGTGGCGCTCTCTACAAGCGGGTACCGTACAAAAAACAAACTCCTCAATCAAATCGCACGCACCCCTATCAATTATCAATTTTATTTATTCCGCCATGTGCTTCCGGAAAACAGCACGAGAATGGGGAAAATCTCAAGTCGTCCGGCAAGCATATCAAAAATCAGCACCAGCTTTGAAAACCAGCTATAGTCCGCAAAATTACTCATGGGGCCGACTGCTCCGAGACCGGGGCCTATATTGTTTATGCAGGCGATGACCGCGGAAACATTCGTTTCGATGGAAAAGCCGTCTACAGACACAGCAACAAGGCTGAATACGAGCATTATAATATATGCGGCCAAGTAGCCGTTGGTATTCTGCAGCACCTTCTCGTCCATCACATCGCCATTTAGGCGGACAACAAGCACTCGGTGGGGATAAAGTATCTGCTTGATATTGCGGGCAAGTATCTTGAACACAAGCAGAATTCGGCTGAACTTAAAGCCGCCGGCGGTGCTTCCCGCGCATCCGCCTACTATCATCAGGCAGAGCAGCACAGTTTTGGAAACTCCGGGCCAAAGGGCAAAGTCCGTGGTGGCATAGCCGGTGGTGGTGACGATAGCCACCGTCTGAAATGCCGCGTGGCGTATGGTTTCGGCGAGAGTATCATACACACCGCGCAGGTTGAGTATGATAACCACTATGCTGGCCGCGATAACACACAGATATACCCGCAGCTCCTCATTTTTGAGAACGCTTTTCACCTTCTTCATCAGCAGCAGATAATAACAACTAAAGTTTACACCGAAAAGCAGCATGAACACTGTTGTAACCGTCTGTATGTACGGACTGTAACCGGCCATGCTATCATTTTTCAGGCAGAAGCCGCCGGTTCCCGCCGTACTGAAAGCCGTGCAGACCGCCTCAAAAATCGGCATACCTCCCGCAATAAGGAACAGGAAGTTGGCAATGGTGAGGACAACATAAATAACATAGAGTATCATGGCCGTCTGCTTCATGCGGGGCACCAGCTTGCCCACATTGGGGCCGGGGCTTTCCGCCCGCAGCAGATGCATGGTGAAGCCGCCCTTCTGCTCACTGACGGGCAGAACGGCAAGCATGAAAACCAGCACGCCCATACCGCCTACCCAGTGGCTGAAGCTGCCCCAGAACATAAAGCCCTTTGGCAGGGTTTCTGCCACCCGAATTACCGTAGCGCCGGTGGTGGTAAAACCGGCGACCATCTCGAAAAGGGCATCGATATAATTGGGCAGTACGCCGGATATAACAAAGGGCAGGCTGCCCAGAAGGCTCATTACTATCCAGCTTATGCCGGTGCAGGTAAGTCCCTCTTTGGCGTAAAAGCCCTTTTTCGCTCTTCGGCAGAGCAGCCAAAGAAGTCCGGCGACCAGCAGCGTAATGCAAATTGAGCACAGGAAGCCCCACGCAGCGTCGCTCTCGCGGCAGACTGCGCTTATTATGAATGGCGGCAGCATGAACGCCGCCTCTATCAGCAATATCTGAGCGATAAATCGCCCCATCATCTTATAATTCATGGAGCACCCTGTAAGTCTGATTTATTTATTACGCCATGTGTTGCGGGAAAACAGCACCAGTATGGGGAATATCTCCAGCCTGCCTGCCAGCATATCAAAAATCAGCACCAGTTTGGAGAAGTAGCTGTAGGACGCGAAATTATACATGGGGCCTACGGCGTCGAGACCGGGACCGATGTTATTGAAGCAGGACAGAACAGCGGATATGTTGGTTTCTATGGAGAAGCCGTCCACTGACACAGCCATAAAGCTGAACACAAGAATAATGGCGTAAGCGGCAAGATAGCCGTTGGTATTCTGCAGTATCTTCTCGTCCACAACGGTGTCGTTATTGCGGACGACCATCACCCGGTTGGGATAAAGTATCTGCTTGATATTTCGTCCAAGGCTTTTGAACACCAGCAGCATACGGCTGAACTTGAAGCCGCCGGCGGTGCTTCCCGCACAGGCGCCGACTATCATCAGGCATAGCAGTATGGTCTTGGAAAAATTGGGCCATTGGTTGAAATCATCGCTTGCAAAACCGGTGGTGGAGATAACTGCGCCCACCTGAAAGGCCGCATGGCGAATGGTCTCGCCGAGAGTGGCGTAATATCCGCGCAGGTCAAGCACAATGAGCACGACAGCCGCCAGCACAACGACCACAAAGGCCCGCAGTTCTTCGTCACGGATAACGCTCTTCACCTGCTTTATCAGCAGCAGGTAATAGCAACCGAAATTCACGCCGAACAGCAGCATGAACACTGTGGTCACGTTCTGAATATAAGGACTGAAGCTTGCAAAGCCGTCGTTTTTGACACCAAAACCGCCGGTGCCTGCCGTACTCAAAGCCGTGCAGAACGCATCAAAGAACGGCATTTTCCCAAAGAGCAGGAAAATGAAATTTATAACAGTCAGCAGGATATAGATAACATAAAGTATCACGGCCGTCTGCTTCATGCGGGGCACCAGCTTGCCCACATTGGGGCCGGGACTTTCCGCCCGGAGCAGGTGCATGGTAAAGCCGCCCTTCTGCTCGCTGACGGGTATGACCGCCAGCAGGAACACAAGAATACCCATGCCGCCTACCCAGTTGCTGAAGCTGCGCCAGTAAAGGGCGCCGTGGGACAGCTCCTCCACTGCCGGAACAACGGAGGCGCCGGTGGTAGTAAAGCCGGATACCATTTCAAAAAGTGCATCGATGTAGTTGGGTATCTCGCCGGAAATAACAAAGGGCAGGCAGCCCAGCAGGCTCATTACCAACCAGCTTATGCCGGTACAGGTAAGTCCCTCTTTGGCGTAAAAGCCCTTTTTCGCGTCCTTGCAACGCAGCCACAAAAGGGCTGCAATGGCGATGATTATACCGATCGAGCACAAAAAGCCATTCACAGCGTCGCTTTCCCGACAGACTGCGCTTATAAGGAGAGCCGGTATCATGAACGCGGCCTCGATGGCTAATATCTGGGCGATGAAACGCCCCATCATTTTATAATTCATGGAATGACCTCAGGGGCATTATTCAAATATCTCGTTTATCTGATTTATTACCGTTCCGCCTCCGGATACCACGATAATGAAGTCGCCCTCGTTGAACATGGAATTACCGTTGGGGATCTCCGTGCGCGCACCGTGGCTGATGCAGGCGATGAGCACATTTTTGCGCAGCTTTATATCCTTAAGGGGCACTCCGCAGTTGAGGGTGGTTTTATCCACAACGAACTCGACAGCTTCCACCTGACCGTCGGCAATTTTATGCACGGAAAGGGCTGCGCCGGTCTGATTCTGCATAGCTCGGACATAGCGCACGATGGAGTTGCAGCACAGCTCCTTGGGGCTGATGACGCTGCCCACAGGCAGGCTGTTGAGCATGCTGTTGTTTTCAAGATTGCCTATCTTGGTGATAACCTGCGGCACTCCCCTGCTGTTGCCGTAGATGGAGATTATCATATTCATCTCGTCCACGCCGGACAGAGTAACCAGCGCGTCACTGTCGTCTATGCGCTCGCTCTCCAGCAGAGACTCATTACTGGCGTCGCCGTTGACAACGCTCACATGGGGCAGCATGCCCGCCAGCTGCACACAGCGCTCGTGATCCTTTTCGATTATCTGCAGGCCGATGCCGCTGTGCTGCAGCTGCTGGGCGAGATAATAGCTTATGCGTCCGCCGCCGCAGATTATGGCGCGGTTTACCTTGCGGGTGATAACGCCGAGATTTTTCAGCAGCAGGGCAAGATCGTTGGTAGGGGCGGTGACGAATATTCTGTCGTCCTCCCGGAGCACGAAGCCGCCGCCGGGGGCTATGGCCTTGCCGTCCCGCAGAACGGTGCAGACCAGCACGCGGCACTTGAGGATATTGTTCAGCTCGCTCAGAGGCAGGTCGCAGAGCTTGCTGCCCTCTTCAACCTTCAGCTCCACTATCTCAACTCTGCCCTTGGCAAAGGGCTCACGCTTGAGGAAGCCGGGCATACGCAGCAGGCGCTCTATTTCACGGGCGGCCTGACGGTCGGGGTTGACTACCAGCGAAATGGCGAAGTAATCGCGCATTTCGTAAATCTGGTCGATATACTCGGGGTTGCGTATTCTGGCAATGGTATGGAGATTTTTATTGATACCGTGGGCAGTCATGCAGCAAAGGAGGTTCACCTCGTCCGCGTCGGTTACGGCGATAAGCAGCTCGGCGTCCTGAACGCCGGCCTCCTTCAGCACCGCCATGGAAGCGCAGTTACCGTTTACCGCCATTACGTCGTATTTCTCGATGCCGGACTCCAGCACCTTAGGGTCGGAGTCGATAAGGGTAAGGTTATGCCCCTCAGCGGAAAGCTGACTGGCAAGGGACGAGCCCACCTTACCGTTGCCTGCAATGATAATATTCATTGATTTTCACCTCACATAGTCCGTGGTGTATCAAAGTTCCTTCTTTATAATTCTGTCCACCTCGGCAATGCTCATGCCTTTTGCCTCGGCTATGGCACGCAGGTCATCAAATTCCGCCTTGACCCGCTTTACCCCGTAGCCCTCGGAGCACTTGACTCTCACGCTGCCAACAGTGGTTTCGGCGGTGTATTCCTTTCTTTCAAGAACTCTGCGCTCGCATACCGTGCGGCGCAGGCCGAGAGTGCTTGTGTGGCTGAATATGGCGTGGGTCACGCTCTCCGCCCTGGCCTCGGGGCATATACAGGTAAGCATATACGCGGGGCGGTTCTTCTTCATATAGATGGGAGTGAAAAACGCGTCGGCGGCGCCCGCATCGAAAAGCTTCTCAAGGGCGTAGCCCATGGCTTCGCCTGTCATATCGTCCACGTTGCAGCTAAGCTGCAGAACGGTATCGCTGCCTCCCTCTGCTTCGCCCAAAAAGGCACGCAGGCAGTTGCAGCGTCCGAAATCCTTAGTGCCGATACCGATACCGATTTTTTCCGTTCTCATTACGGGCATGGAGCCGTACTCAGCGGCGAAATGCTTAAGTAGCGCCGCTCCGGTGGGTGTGCAAAGCTCGCCACGAACCTCGCCGCCGTAACAGGGCACGCCCCGCAGTATATCCGCGGTTGCGGGCGTAGGCACGGGCAGCACCCCGTGGGCGCAGCGGACGGTACCGCTGCCGAGATGCACGGGCGAGGCCATTATCTTATCCGCGCCGATGCGTTCCATCAGCAGGCAGACGGAAGTCACGTCTGCTATGGCGTCCATAGCGCCGACCTCATGGAAGTGCACCAGCTCAACGGGCTTGCCGTGTACCTTGGCTTCCGCGGCGGCGACGATGCCGTAAACGGCGCGCACGTCGCTCTTGACCTTATCCGAAACCGGCAGGCCGTCGATAATGGCGTGAATAGCCTTTATATCAAAATGCTCATGGGCACTTTCCTCATGGTGATGATGGTGTTCGTGCTCATGGTGATGTTCATGGTCGTGATGATGGTGATGATGGTCGTGGTCATGGTGGTGCTTATGGAAATGCTCATGCTCCTCCTCGCCGTTTATGCGCACGTGCATATGCAGGCCGCTTATACCGTACTGCTCCTTAGTGGCAGCTTCAATGCTTACTCCGGGCAGCCCCAGTGCGTTCAGCTCCGCCACGAAGGCGGGTACATCGTTCAAAAGGTCAAGGAGCGCCGCGGTGAGCATATCGCCCGCCGCACCCATGGCGCACTCAAGGTAGAGTATTTTCATTTATTAATCCTCCATTCCACTGCTGTGCGGGTATACCCAATTATACTTTGGCAACCAACAAGGCTTCCCCCTCCGAGGGGAAGCTGTCAACGAAGTTGACTGATGAGGGGATTCGCGCAAGCGAATAAGAAAACACATGAAAAATGTAGTGTTATTGCTGCCTTCGGCAGCCCCTCATCCGCCCCTACGGGGCACCTTCTCCTCAAGGGAGAAGGCTATACATATATCTCCGTGAGCCATTTTTCTTAGCAACACGCAGATTAAAAACTCACTTCACGCCTTCCGCTTTATTTATCATAGACGCAAGGTAGCCTGCGCCGAAGCCGTTATCAATATTCACCACGGAAACTCCGCTGGCGCAGGAATTGAGCATAGCCAGCAGCGCCGCAACGCCGCCGAAGCTGGCTCCGTAGCCCACGCTGGTAGGCACGGCGATAACGGGGCAGTCAACAAGACCGCCGATGACGCTGGCAAGAGCGCCCTCCATACCTGCCACAGCAACTACCGCACGGGCGGTGGTGAGTACGTCCAGCTGGGAAAGCAGACGATGGAGGCCGGAAACGCCCACATCGTACATTCTGTGGACACGGCTGCCCAGTACCTCGGCGGTGATGGCAGCCTCCTCGCAGACGGGTATATCGCTGGTACCGCCGCAGGCCACAACAACAGAGCCCACCAGCTTGCGCTCCTTCACGGGAGCGGCGATAGCGATACGGGCAAGCTCGTTATATTCAAGCTCGAATTTTTCACCCAGTGCCGCGGCCTTTTCCGGCTGCAGACGGGTTATAAGGATATCACGGCAGCCGCTGTCCAGCATGGAAGAAAGAATACCCTCCATCTGCTCCACGGTCTTGCCCTGTCCGTATATGACCTCCTGCACGCCCTGACGCACAGCACGGTGATGGTCGACCTTGGCATAGCCAAGCTCCTCAAAGGGTGCCGCCTTTATCTGCGCGGCTGCCGCCTCCGGCGTAACGCTGCCGCTTTCCACGGCACGCAGTAAATTCATCAGTTCGGTTTTGTCCATAAATGTTCAGCCCCTGCCTTTAAGGTCAATACTTATCTCTGTGAAATCGCCGTTAAGCGCGGCAATTATGTCGTTTCGCTTTTCCACAGCCATTGCCAGCTGCTCCCGGGGCAGCTCGATTTTCGCGGCACCGTCCCGCCAGCGCAGGCGCAGGTCGCTGAAGCCAAGCTCCTGCAGCTTCTCTTCCCCGTCTTTTATCTTTTTGAGCATATCCGCCGTAAGCTTCACGCCGGTGGGTACGCGGGTGGCGGCGCAGGAATTGGAGGGTTTATCCCACGTGAACAGCCCCGCCTCCTTTGACAGGCGGCGCACATCGGCCTTGGTAAGCCCCGCCTCACGCAGAGGCGAGCGCACACCAAGCTCCTCAAGAGCCTTCATGCCCGGGCGCTGGGCAGGGTCGTCGTCGGCATTGCTGCCATCGAGGATAAGGGTATAGCCATCGGTCCACGCCCATTCCTTTATTCTTTGGAATATATTCTTCTTACAGTAATAGCAGCGCTCGGCGGTATTCTTCGCAACATTTTTGTCCTCAAGGACATTGAGCAGGACTATCCTGAACTTCACGCCCAACTCATCGGCAAGGCGGCGCACATCGTCCCGCTCGGACTCAGGCTGAAAAACGCTCTTGACGCAGTAAGCGGTGACACTTTTGGCATACTTCACCGCCTGATACAGCAGGTACGCGGAATCCGTTCCGCCGGAAAAGGCAACCGCCACTACCGGATTTTCCTCAAAAAAGGCTTTAAGCATAAAAATACCCCCAAGACTTGCCTCACAATAATGTGCGGCAGCGAAATCCACCCTTGCGGGTGGCTGAAATATTGCTCCGCAATGCGAAATACACCTTCGGCGTGCGAAATCGCTGCGGCGGAGGGTGGATTTCTTTTCACCGAAAGCCGCCGTTTTAGATTTCATCTGCGCGCAAACGCAGATTTCACATTTTGCCATCGGCAAAATATTTCACTTATCCAATAAGCAAAGCAGACCTGCGCGAAGCCTATGACTCCATGCAGGTCTGCCTTTATTTTTTACTGTTTTATAACCCTGCCATTCGTCATGGGGGTATTATATCATTTTTCTCGCTTTATGGCAACGATTTAAAGCAATTACGTGTTATAAACGAGAGATACGTTTCTGTCGTCCATTACACGCTCAAGAGCGGTGATAAGGGTCTGAATGTTCTTCTTATAGACGTAGAACTCAGCCTTACCGTCAACGCGGCATGCATACTGACGCTCGTTGAGAGGAATCATTTCAAGAAGTCTGGTGCTGCCGTCGCGGAGTTTGAGGGTGATATTATACTCAGCCTCGCCCAGTTCAATGCTTCTGTCGAGCTCGCCGACCTGACGCATATTCAGGGTTCTGGTGTAGATACGCTTGGTGTTATCCTCGCTGATGTCCTTGCCGTTGATATTACCAACGGTACGGACTACCTCAACACCGGAACCGGTCACGTCGTCATACTCAGAGAGAACCATTACATACTTCTCGCCTGCCATATCATACTCGATGGACTCGATGGAGTGAATATCCTGAATCCAGATAGCGCGGTTTACAAGGGTATCGTAGCTGACGTCGATACATGCGAAAGCGTCGCTGGCGTAGGTAAGGATAGTAACCTCGTCAACCTCGCCGTTCATGAAGGCGTCATACTGCTCGCCCATAACTGCATAAGTGTAGTTGCCTACCGCGCCGCCGATAACAAGATCCATACTGTTGCCGCTGGTATCCTTCATTTCGAAGCGGCGGGGGTTATCCAAACCGTACTCAGCAAACTGCTCGGCGGTGATATCGCAGAGGATATCGCCGTAGGTGAGAGTTGCGGCAACATCCAGCAGCTTCTCCTGAATAAGGTCATCGTTACAGGAGGACACAACGGGAGAGAGCATCATATAGTTGGAAGAGGACTTATTGCCGGGAATGCTGAACTCACTGTCGAGGGTAACCTCGGTGACAACTCCCTTATCATTGGTCAGGCGGATCCATGTGATATTGGTGTAGATATCTTCCTCAGTGTACTGGGGGAAGGTCTTGATATTGCGGTACTCCAGCTCGGTTCTCATAATGAGAGTGGTGAGATAGTTACCGATAGTGTAAACCACGTCTTCCGCGTCGGTCATGGCATAGTAGTAATAGTCTACAGGAGTATTGTCGCCCACATAGAGGTTGATAACCCGACCGTCATTGAAGGTCAGCTCCACCTGATACTGGGGTTGGTCAAGACCGTAGATGGACAGATCCTCGGGGTTCTCCTCCACGAAGGCTACCGCGGTAAGAGAAGTGAGGGTGAACATCATGGAACGGAACTTAGAGGTGTTATAATCGAAGAACTTGGCCTTGGGCTCGACATCATAGGTGAGCTTGCCGTCCTCGCCGCGGATATAGTCAACGGTGAGGGTCTCGCCGTCGGGACGGATAGCTCTGAGTCTTGTAAGGCTGTCGCCGTCTTCTTTAATAACATAGCGCACAGGCTCCTGGCTGACGGGAGCAGTGGACTCCACCAGCACCTCCTCTTCCTTTTCGGGGAAGATAACCATGAAGGCTACCAGCAGCAGAGCCAGCACCACGATGACGATAACACCGATAAGAATAGGCTTGAGACTTTTGGAAACAGACATTACAGGTGCCTCCTACGCGCCCAAACAATAACGCCGAGGGCAAGTATCGCAAGGGGAAGTGCTACAACTACTACCCAGAAGACTATCATTACCTGCCATGTGAGAATGTTCAGGGTGGTGGAAACGAAGTTCTTATCGGGAATGATAACCGCATCGTTGTAATCATTGATGAAGTTAAGGGCAGCAGTAATATAATTTGCATTGAGGAAGTTGGAAGCGGACAGAACGCTGTCGGTGATCATACCGGCATTTACGAACAGAAGGCTGGAACGGGTCTGGTTCAGGTTCTTGTCATAAGCATAGCGCTCGGTCATAACAGCCAGATTGAAGGGACCCACAGAGTCGTCCTCGGTCTGGTCATAGCCATAGGCGATGTCGTTGGCATCCTTACCGTAAGAGGTTGCAGAGGAGGACATGAGAACGGTCACGTAGTCGTTACTGGTCTGAGTGTTGGTCAGCTCGATGGCGCGGCCGCCGACAACGAGAGCGAACTGATTTCTGGTATTCAGGCTATCGGTGATGCCTTCAACGGTAGCTATGTTGGGAACAACGTACATGGGATAGCCGCTGAGAGCCTGAGCAGAGTCAAAGACCAGCTCTTCGGTGTATCTGATACCCCACTCTTCGAAGAAGAGGTTAAGGTTGTTCAGGGGCTCTGCGGTATTGGGCGTCATGGAAACGATAGCGTCGCCGCCGTTGGCGAAGTACTCGTCCAGCTTGTCGATTTCTTCAAGGCTGAAGTCAACGGTGGGAGAAGAAATGATGATGAGGTTTACGTCTTCGGGAATATCCTCACGGGCAAGGATAACGCTGCCGACCTCATAGTTGGAGGTGGTGAGCATTGCGTCCAGCTCGTCCATGTAATAATCCTCGTTATGGCCTCTGATGTAAACTGCCTTGGAGACGGTCTCGGTAGTGCAGTACAGGAGAGCGGAGGTGAGCTTCTGCTCAGCGCGCAGACCTACATAGTAGGTAACGCCGTCGTCACCGACCTGAGAGTTATACATGGTGGTGGGGCTCAGCTTCTTGGTACGTCTTGCACTTTCAATGATGATATCGTTGCTGGAAAGGTCGCCGAGAGTGTTATACTGCTCGATGATCTTGGGATTGACGGTGGGGTTGATGTAGCGAACGGTGATCTTGCCGGCACCGAGAGCCTCGTATCTCTGCAGGATCTCATAGATATTGCTGAGCAGCTCGGTGGAGTCACGGTAGGTGGTCTCCTCGGCAAGGACGGTGATGGTGATGGGTTCTTCAAGGTCGTCAATGACTTCCATGGTGTCTTCGGAAATTTCGAAGAGGCTTTCGGAGGTCATATCTATCTCGAGAACGTATCTGTCGGTAAGGTAACCGACCAGTACGTTTACAAGAACAACGGCTACGATGAATACAACGGTGAAGATGGTTGCGAGGGTGCCGTACTTAAACTTTCGGCTTTTTATTTCTTCTTGTTCGGCAGCCAGCTCGATGTCAAGAATACCCTCATTGAGGTTGTCGTTTCTGTTTTTCATTGAGTGGTCACCTCCATTAGCTCCAGCGCTTCTTTTCCAGAACTCTTACGGTCAGGAAAATGAAGACTGCTGCGATACTCAGATAGTAGAAGAAGTCTGCGACGGAGAATACGCCCAGGTAGAAGGTATTGTATCTGCGGAAGATGGATACCCAGTAGAGAACAGTCTTGATCCAGTCTACATTTACAAGGTCGTATGCCATGTCGAGAATGAACAGGGCTGCGAAAACGCCCAGGGTAGCGATAGCGGAAACCAGCTGGTTCTCGGTGAGAGAAGAAATGAAACAGCCAATTGCGATATAAACGGTGGCTACGCCGAGCAGAGCGATATAGTTACCGATGATGGAGGCCATGTTGATGTCGCCAACAGCAGCAACGATGATAACGTAGATGATGGTGAAAAGCAGAGCGATGCAGTAGACGGTGTAGGCGGCCAGGAACTTGCCCATAACGATGCCGGAGGCCTTTACAGGGGCAGTGAGCAAGAGCTGGTCGGTGCGCTGCTTATAGTCCTCACTAAAGGTTCTCATGGTAAGAATGGGAACGATAACGATGAGGATATAGAGGATAACGGTGTAAACCGTGCCGATGGCATTGCTGCCGGTGAGCAGGTTGGTCAGCAGGAACACGAGGTTGGTAACGATAAGGAAGGAAGCTATGAAAACATAGCCGAGGGGAGAGGTGAAATACGCTCTCAGGTCTCTTTTATATACTGCAAGCATCAGTTTTCACTCTCCTTCTCTTCAAAATCGAAATCAGCGCCGCTGAGATTTACGTCCAGAGCCTCGAAGCCGTCGTCAGTATCTTCCTTCTTGGTCTCAACGGGTTCGACGGGCTTGACCTTCTTGGGCTGCTTGTTCTGAGAGGTTTTGACCTTCTTCTTGTCCTCGGTGAGCTTGATGAAGATATCCTCCAGGGACAGATCCATGCTCTTGAGCTGGAGAATGGGATAGCCGGCCTTTGCAAGGGCGGTGAACATGGGCTTTCTGATATCAACGTTGGGCTTCGCCTCAACAAGGAAGTCGTAGGAGCCCTTCTCGGACTGAACGGTAACGTCGGCAAACTGCACACCATCAACGGAGCGCAGAATGTGGCGGACGGTATCCTTGGGGCCTGCTACGCGGACGACCAGCTTTCTGTCGCCAGTGATGAGAGCGGAAAGGTTATCGGGCTTATCGTCTGCGACGATCTGACCGTTGTTGATAACGAGAACTCGCTCGCAGATGGCGGAGACCTCCTGCAGAATGTGGGTGGAGAGAATGATGGTTCTGTTCTTACCCAGGTTCTTGATAACGTTTCTTATCTCGATGATCTGCTTGGGGTCAAGGCCAACGGTGGGCTCGTCAAGGATAAGTACTTCGGGGTTGCCGACCAGAGCCTGAGCAAGGCCGACACGCTGCTTATAACCCTTGGACAGGTTGCGGATAGCGCGCTTATAGTGATCCTTAAGACCGACCAGCTCGCAGATCTCTGCAAGGTGAGCCTTTCTCTTGAATTCCTTTACGCCCTTAAGGTCGTAGATGAAGTTAAGGTATTCTTCTACCGTCATGTCAAGGTAGAGGGGGGGCTGCTCGGGCAGATAGCCGATGCGCTTCTTGGCAGCCACAGGGTCCTCCAGAACGTCGATGCCGCCGATACGCGCGGCTCCGGAGTTCGCGGAAAGATAACCCGTGATAATGTTCATCGTGGTTGATTTGCCTGCACCGTTAGGTCCGAGGAAGCCGACTATCTCACCATCGTTGATGGTGAAGTTAAGACGGTCAATACCTCTTTTTTTACCGTAGGTTTTTGTCAGGCCAGATACTTCAATCATCTGTTGTTCCTCCTGATCCGTTTTGGGTCCTTTATACGCAAAGCGCACAAAAGCCCTCTCTTTCACTGCTCATAATTTAACATGAACAGACAAAATGTTTGTTAAGAAAATGTAAACGCTGAAAAAAGCGCACACTTTCACACATTATAATTGTGTATCCCGTGCATTATATCACCAAAAGAACAGGAATACAACTCATTTTTTGTTCATTCCCTGTCGATTTCGACTATTTTCCCGTCACATTTTTCCCTTGTTTCAAGCTCTTTCCATATTAAATAATATTTTTAAAAAAAGGCTTGCATTTTGTCTTGGACTATGTTAGAATGTGTGTCGCTGCTGATGGCAAAATCTATCGGTAAGCTTGTGAAGAAAGAGGTGAACAGTCAATGAAGGAAGGTATCCATCCCAATTACCAGCAGACCACCATCAAGTGCGTATGCGGCGAAGTTATCGAAACCGGTTCCACCAAGCGTGATATCCGTGTTGAAATCTGCTCCAAGTGTCATCCGTTCTTTACAGGCAAGCAGAAGCTGGTAGATACCAGCGGCCGCGTTGATAAGTTCAACAAGAAGTTCGGTCTCAAGTAATTGTTTCGAAAAAACATCGGCTCGTGAGTTTACTCACGGGCCGATTTTTTATGTCTAATTGAAAATTGAGAATTATTGGTGCGGTATTAGTAGGTTCTGCTACGCGTCAAAACCAACAGCGCAGGGAACGCTCTTGAGCGTTCCGCTACTGTAGGGCGCGTTGCCCTCAACGCGCCGCAGGATTATTGCCAATTGCAACGTATAGGCGGAATGGTCAAGACCATTCCCTACGAACTTGATTTTATATTTTCCGTATTATCGTTTCTGCGATGGTAATCGTTCCATTCCGGAGCGCCGAGGGCGGCGCTCCCTACAATGGTGCGGTGCAGCAATTTACTGCGCCACATTCTCAATTCTCTCCGCCGACCTGCACCATCTTGAAGCCCTCGCCGTGGACTTCGCCGGTTTCGAATATCATCATAAACGAAGCCGGGTCGGCGGTTTTCACCGCACGGCGGACGGTGTGCATTTCCCGACCGCTGCAGGCGCAGAGCACTATCTGCTTTTCCCTGCCGCTGTAGCCGCCCCGTGCGGCGATGACAGTTGTGCCCCGGCCTACACATTCGTTGATGACCTCACAGACGCGGCTGCCCTGCTCCGTGACTATAAGCGCCGCCTTGCCGGCGTTTATGCCGTACATGACCTTGTCGATGACGGAGACCATGATGAAGCTGACCACCGCGCCGCAGATAAGTCCGTCCATGTCGCGGAAAATGATGCCGCCGATGAGCACCACACTTATGTCCAGCGCGAAGATTATTTTCCCCAGCGACAGGTGCGGGCGCTTGGTTTTTACGGAAAGGATTATGAAATCCATGCCGCCGGTGGAGGAATTCTGCAGATATATCAGCGCGTAACCCAGCCCCGCGATAACGCCGGTACACAGCGCCGCCAGCAGGCGGCTGCCCTCGTACACCGGGAACAAGGGCGCGGCAAGGTCGATGACCAGCGAGGAGAGCAGCATACAGCGCAGTGAGCTGATGAGAAAGCCCTGTCCCAACAGCTTACGGCTCCACAGCGCCAGCGGTACATTCAGCAGCACCGTTGACAGTCCGATGGGCAGTCCGAAAAGACGGTAGAGGATAATGGACACGCCGGAAAAGCCCGTCATGGGAAATTTCGCCGCCACCGCGAAGTTATACACACCGATGGCGATAAGTATGCTGCCCACTATCTCCATACCGTACCGCCTGAGCCTCGTTTTTGTCATGCCGCACTCCCCTTTTGGATTAGTTTGGCAGTTTTGGAGGATTTTATGCCGCGCCGCTGCAAAAGGACAGAAACACAGAAATCGGTCAACCCCGAAAGGAGCTGACCGATTTTCCACATTATTATATTGCCGCGTATCTTACCAGACCGCGTCCTCCAGCAGCTTGGCTCTGAGCTTTTCCAGAGTTTCCGGAGCAACGCCGCAGTCCAGCAGATAGCCCTCAACGCCGCCGTACTTCTCGTTCATGTGGCACAGAGCTGCCTCCATGCTCTCGGGCACGGAGCCGAAGAAGCCCCAGGAGAAGTCGGGTCTGCCACGCTTCTTGGGCAGGAAGTCGGCGCCCATCTTATTGTACTTGGGACGCAGGCAGCTCATTGACGCGCTGTAATCCATCATGATGTCAGTGTCGCATACGCCAACCGCACCAAGCACCAGAGCGGCGATAAGACCCGCTCTGTCCTTACCGATGAAGCAGTGGAACATAACGGCGTCGGGATGCTCCGCGATGAGAGTGATAACCTTTTTCGCCCAGGCCTTGCCTTCCTCAAGTATGCCGATATAGCTGTCGCCCATGTCGAAGTTTCCTTCAGGCTGAGGGGGAGGAGGGGGAGGAGTCTTTTCCTTGCCGTCCTCGCCGGAGCGGATAATGGAATGCTCCTCGGTAATGGGACAATGGATATATGTGTGCCAATCCAGCCCCTGCATACCGCTGGGGGTGGAAATGGTTTCGTCCTTGCCTCGCAGGTCGATGGAGAGAGTCACGTTATACTGCTTGAGGAACTCCTTGTCCTTTTCCGAAACGCCGATGGGGCAATCGGTACGCAGGATCACTCCGTAGCGGGTGATCTTGCCCTCTCCGGCGGCAAATCCGCCCAGATCGCGGGCGTTTACTATGGTTTCAAAGGGAATTCTTTTATATTTAATCATTAGTTCCGGCCTTCCTTTCCCAAATTCTATAGGCGGATATTACTCGAAGAGGTCGGCTGCCTTCTTGAGGATATCAACGATCTTGATATTCTGGGGGCAATGATCCTCGCAGGAGCGGCACTCTACGCAGGAGGAGGCCTTGCCGCCCTGACCGGTCATCATGCCATAGCTGCGGCGGTTACCCTGCAGTGCCTGGTACTTGCTGTACTCGTTAAGCAGGTTAATGATGCCGGGAGTGTTGATGTTCTGAGGACAGTTGGTGATACAATACTTGCAGCCGGTGCAGGGAATGGCGGGCAGGCTGTCCAGCTTCTCGATAACGCGGCCGAGCATTTCGCGGTCAGCGTCCTCAAGAGCGGGCATATCAGCCATGATGCGGGTATTCTCCTCAACCTGCTCCAGGTTGGACATGCCGGAGAGGATAGCGATAAGGCCGTCGAGGGACTTGCAGAAGCGCAGTGCCCAGTATGCTGCGGACTTATCGGGATCGTAATCCTTGATGACCTGCATTACGTCGGGATGCATGCCTGCAAGGGCGCCGCCGCGGATAGGCTCCATAATGGTGACAGGCACGTTGTACTTCATGGCGACCTCGTAGCACTGACGAGCCTGAACGGTCTCGCTTTCCCAGTCAACGTAGTTGATCTGCAGCTGTACCAGCTCTACCTCGGGGTGAGCGGCGAGAATTTCGTCAAGACATGCCGCGGGAGAGTGGAAGGAGAAGCCGATGTGCTTTACAAGGCCGCGCTCCTTCAGTTCCTTCATGTACTCCCAGCCGCCGGTCTCGTCCAGCATCTGGGTTCTGCCCTCGCCGATGCCATGGAGGAAGTAGTAGTCGAAGTACTCAAGACCGGTGCGCTGGAGCTGGGTCTGGAATATCTTCTCATAGTCGTCGCGCCCCTTGATATCCCAAAGGGGCATCTTGTCGGTAACGGTGTACTTATCGCGGGGATAGCGCTCTACGACAGCCTGACGCAGAGCCTCCTCGGACATACCGCCGTGATACATAAAGGCGGTGTCGAAATAGGTGTAGCCGCGCTCGATGAAGAGGTCGACCATCTTCTTGACCAGCTCGATATCGATATCCTTATCGGTGCCGCCGGGAATGGTGGGCAGGCGCATAAGGCCGAAGCCCAGCTTGGGGGTATTCTTGCCCAGATAGTTTTCCATACTCATTTTGTGTGCCTCCGTTTATTCTTTAATTGATAATTGATAATTGAAAATTATTTTCCTGTTGGTTTTAAATACACTTTTTCACGTCACTGCCTATCTTATCTTTGCGCCGGAGATTGCCGCGCTGCGCTCGCAATGACATGTTTTTTACGTTTTGCGTATTATCGTTTCCACGGCGTAGTCATTACATTGCGGCGGCTTGAGGGCAAGCCGCCCTACAGGGTGCACTCTATAACACCACGTCATTCCAAGCTTGCGAGGAATCCCCCGGTTGAACGCTGTACAGCAACAACTGCAATACGTCTATATAGGGGATTCTTCGGGCTTCGCCCTCTGAATGACAAAAAACAATTAAATCGTACGCGCCCCTATCAATTATCATCAATTATCATCAATTATCATCAATTATCATCAATTATCATCAATTTCCATCGCAAGGTTGATTACCTCTATGCCCTTTTTAAGGGCGTGGGCAACGGTGTAGGCCGTGCCGCCGGTATTGCGGGTCATATAGCATATACAGACCTCGCTGCGGTCTGCCATATAGCGGTCGCGGCGCAGCATACAGTCGCGGTCATACACTTGCGCTATATAATGGACGCTGTCCGCCTTGGCGAGGATATCCCGGAATGCCAGCCTGTCCGGCTCCGGCCATCGGTTTTCCATGCCCTCGTAGGGTATTGCCAGGGCAAGACGCACGCTGCCGTCCCGCTCCTTTGCCCGAAGCACAGCCAGTGCCGCCATGGTGTCGAACCCCAAAGCGCCGCCGCAGAGAAAATCATTGCGTCCGCAGCGGAGCATTTCGCCTATGTACTTGTCCAGCAGCAGTTCCAGCTTTTCCCGCGCCTCGGGCGGGATATCCCGGTGGCCGCTGAAGCAGCAGTATCCGATTTCCATGGTATTCTCCGTCATAATTTGATGTTATCATTATAATATACGTGCCTATAACTTGCAAGAAAAATCGCACGATACGTATTGGGCATAAAGCCATACGAAAAAGGTTGTTTACTTCTGCGATAATTTATTTTAGAATAGGCTTAGAAAAGTATGTAAATCCCTTTTACTTTTTAAAAAACTCGAAAAGGAGAGGTCATATATGTTCACTCTTACCCCCGTAACCGAGAGAGTTGCCCGTCTCAGACAGCTTCACAGAGACAGCGTACCCACTCTCGACGCTGACCGTACCCGTATTATCACCGAGTACTATCAGAGCAGCACCTACGAAGTACCCATTATCCGCAGAGCAAAGGCCTGCTATGAAATTCTCACCAAGATGGTTATCCGTGTTGAGCCCGATGAGCTTATCGTAGGTAACGTAGGCAAGTATTTCCGCGGCGCAAACCTCTGGGCTGAGTACGGCGGAGTTGACTGGGTCGTTCAGGATATCGACAGCGGCGTTTTCGACACCATGGAAAACTGCGGTTCCGACTTCACCATGCCCCAGGAGGACAGAGATTATATCCGTCAGGTAGCTCCCTACTGGCGCGAGAACGGCAACTCTGCCCGCATCGACGCCTGCCTGCCCGATGATATCCACTACGTTTCCAAGGCTCATGTCACCCCCCACAACCCCGGCATGTGCGGCGGTGTACCTCACGGTCACTACAATGCCAACTACCGCAAGGTCGTTGTAAAGGGCTTCGGCGCCATCAAGAAGGAAGCCGAGGCTAAGATCGAAGAGCTGCGCGGCAATATCCACGGTAAGGACGCCGAGAAGTGGTTCTTCTACAGAGCCGTTATCATCTGCTGCGACGCAGCTATCGCTTTCTCCAAGCGCTTCGCTGCCGAGTGCCGCCGTCAGGCTGAAGAGCAGACCGACGCAAAGCGCAAGGCCGAGCTGCTGAAGATGGCTGATTCTCTTGACTGGATCATGGAGAATCCCTGCCGTACTTACTGGGAAGCCTGCCAGGCTATCTACATGTATCACCTTATCCTCAACATCGAGGGCAGCTACCTTGGTCTGACCATCGGTCGTTTCGACCAGCAGGCCGGCGACCTCCTGGAGGCCGACCTGGCAGCAGGCCGCATCACCGTTGAGGAAGCTCAGGAGATCACCGACTGCTTCGCTCTCAAGGTTGCCGACCTTATGGTTTCCGGCTCCAAGTTCATGATGCACCAGTTCTCCTACTCCAACAACATGCGTCTTACCCTCGCCGGCCGCAAGATGGACGGCAGCGATGCTACCAACACCGCCACCTACCTCATTCTCAAGAGTGTTGCCCGCCTGAAGCTCCACGATCCCACCCTTTCCCTCTGCCTGCACAAGGATTCTCCCGCAGAGCTTTGGGAGGCCGGTATCGAAACCGCCAAGATCTGCGGCGGTATCCCCACTCTCGACAACTGCGACATGATCATCGACATGCTGGTAAAGCGCGGTCTCTCCATCGAGGACGCACGCAACTTCTGCATGATCGGCTGCGTTGAGATCTCCGGCTCCGGCTGCGAATTCTCCAACGTTTCCGGCCCCTTCTCCAAGACTCACCTGAGCATCGCCAACGTAGTTATCCAGGCTATCAACGACGGTAAGAACCCCATGGATCCCACTCAGACTCAGGCAGGCCTCAAGACCGGCTACCTCTATGAGATGGAAACCTTTGATCAGGTCAAGGAAGCTTTCGCAGCTCAGCTGAAGTACTTCATGGATTGGCACCAGACCTTCAACAACGTCCTCGAATACTACGGCAACCCCCTGGTTCCCGTCCCCATGGCTTCCACCACTATGGACGGCTGCATGGAAAGCGGCAAGGACATGATGGTCGGCGGCGCAAAGTACAACTCCACCGGCGGCGCTTCCATCGGTATCGGCACCTGTATCGACAGCCTGCTGGCTATCAAGTACGCCTGCTATGACCACAATCTCTGCACCCGCGAGGAAATGCTCAACGCCATCAAGGCAAACTGGAAGGGCTACGAGGCACTTCAGGCCCGCATCAAGAACGAGGTTCCCTTCTGGGGCAACGGCTACGATGAGGCCGACGAGCTGGCAAGCTGGGTTTCCGACCAGTACGCTGACCGCTTCAACTCCTACGTAGGCCCCCGCGGCGGCCACAGAGCAGGTATCTACTCCGCTGCTGCCAACGTAATGCACGGCTTCTGGACCTGCGCCACTCCCAACGGCAGAAAGGCCGGCGAGCCTGTTTCCGACGGCGGTTCTCCCTCTCAGGGCGCCGACAAGAACGGCCCCACCGGCGTAGCAAAGTCCATCGTTGCTCTGCATCCCCATAAGTACCCCAACGGCTTCCAGTTCACCATGAAGTTCCATCCCAACGCTGTTGCCGGCGCTGCCGGTACCGAGAAGCTGCACCAGTTCGTCGAGAACTTCTTTGAGGACGGCGGTATGCAGGTTCAGTACAACGTTGTTTCTTCCGAAACTCTCCGTGACGCTCAGAAGAATCCCGATGAGTATAAGGATCTGGTCGTCCGCGTTGCCGGCTTCTCCGCTTACTTCGTCGAGCTGCACTGCGATCTGCAGAACGACCTTATCAGCAGAACCGACATCGAAATGTAATTTCACATTGCGCCACCCGAGGGTCGTCCGTTTGGGCGGCCCTCGTTTTTTGCTGTTATTTCCCAATATTTTCGCAAAACCTATTGCGTCAATATGTATACCGTGGTATACTTTGTGCACTACTAATCAACAAAACAGGAGATATAACATATGTACCGTATTGGTTCCATTCAGAACGGATATTTTGAGGCACAGCCCGGCCACAAGTGGTCCTGGGAAACTCCCCCCGCACCTATCCCCGAAAGCGAAATTCTCGAGACCATCGAGGCCGATGTTGTCATCGCCGGCGCCGGTATTTCCGGTCTTGCCTGCGGCTGCCGCGCCGCTCAGCTTGGCGGTAAGGTCATTGTGCTCGAAAAGAACACCGTTTTCGCCTACCGCGGCGCTCACATGGGCGCTATCAACTCCAAGGTAATGGAGGCAAAGGGCATCAAGATAGACAAGTACCAGTTCGTCCGCGACTGGATCCGTGCCTGCGGCAACCGCTGCGACGAGAAGCTGGTATGGCGTTACGTCAATAACAGCGAAAAGGTCATGAACTGGGTCATCGACATGGGCGAAAGCTACGGCGTAGGCTGCGAGATTTTCGGCGGCTACTACAAGGGTCCCGACTACACCGAGTACCCCGGCACCCACATTCTCATTGGCGGCCCCAACTGCACTCTCGGCAACCCTGACCGCAAGAGAATGCCCTCAGGCGCTCAGGCAGGCTGCGAAATTTTCATTGAAGAAATCAAGAAGTACGGCGGCGAGATAATCTACCGCACCCCCGCCGTTCAGCTTGAAAAGGACGAGACCGGCCGCGTTATCGCCATCATCGCCAAGAGCGAGGACGGCTACCGCCGCTACATAGGCCGCAAGGGCGTTGTTCTCGCCACCGGCGACATCGGCGGCGACCCCGAGATGGTAGCGGCTTACGCTCCCATCGGTCTCAAGCCCAAGCGCAACGCATATAATCCTCCCAAGATGAACACTGGCGACGGTCACAAGATGGGCTACTGGGCAGGCGGCACCTTCGAGGAAGGTCCCTGGCCCACCACCATTCACCTGACCGCTTACGCTCTCTACACCTTCTTCTTCCTCTTCGTCAACATTGAGGGCAACCGCTTCATGAACGAGGACAACTGGATCCAGGCCAAGTCCCTGAACGTACTGCGTCAGCCCGGCGGCGAGTTTGCCTACACCGTGTTTGACAGTGACTGGGTAGAGGCAGTTGAGCGTCTGTCCCCCATCGGCGGCGGTCAGTTCTGGGAGCCTCTCGTCACCTTCTACGGTGTGCCCTGGAAGGGCGAGTTCAACGGTATTCCTCAGGCCATCGAGCATTACCTCAAGAAGGGTCTTGCATTCAAGGCCGACACCATCGAGGAACTGGCAGAGAAGATGGGCGTTCCCGTGGAGAATCTGACCAAGACCGTCGGCCGCTACAACGACCTTGCAGATATGGGTGAGGACAAGGATTACGGCAAGCGTCCCGAGCTGATGCTGCCTATCCGCAAAGGCCCCTTCTACGCCCTCAAGTGGGGTCCCGCATTCCTGAACACCGACGGCGGCTTCAATGTGGACATGGACCTCAACGTCCTTGACGCAGACCGCAAGCCTATCCCCGGCCTCTATGCCGCCGGCAACACCATCGGCGGTCTCTACGGCGTGGACTACCCCGTTATTCTCAACGGCAACAGCCACGGCAAGTGCATGACCTTCGGCTACATCGCCGCCACCAAGATGATGACCGGCAACACCGACGATTTGATCTGATGATATTGTTAAAGCCTGATGGTTCGAGCGAACCATCAGGCTTTTTTGTGTTATTTTACACCACGCACTACCATAATGATATTCACATTAGTGTCCCACTGCTTTTCACCGCGCTCATAGAGGGCAATTCTCTCATCGTATTTTTCATTTACCCGCCGCTTCAATTCTTCCACCTCTGCGGAAGTTACATACTCGGGCATAGTGCGCAGCGTCGATTCCAGTGCGTCAATTTTTGTTCTTCTGTGGGCATTTATCATATCCCGCGCCATTTGCGCCGGGTACACCGGGTTATCAGGTGTAAGGTCTATTGCCGCATATCCCACGAAAACCTCCTTGAAGCCATACTGCGCCGCAGCTCGGGGCAGCTCGGCTTCCGACAAAGGATATTGGCAGACCGCATATTTCTCCATCGAGTCGTCATGCTCGCCCACCCGCTGCCAAAACGTTTTCTCACGCTCACCGTCGGCAACGCAGTCGGGGCTGATATTTATTCCCCGCCGCGATGAAAGCACAAGGCATATACCACCCGGCTTCAGCACCCGCAGCTGCTCACCGAAAAACTTCGACGGCTCGATATGCTCGCTGACGGTGTTGGATATGGTCACGTCAAAGCTGCCGTCCGAAAATGGCAGCGCCGTTGCTTCCCCCTCCATGAAGCTGACGCCCTTTTCCTGCTCACGGGCAAAGCGGACAAATTCGCTGTCGCGGTCTATGGCGGTGATTTCTGCCTCGGGATACCAGTGATGCAGCGCAGCCGCCAACGCACCGGGGCCGCAGCCAATCTCAAGTATTTTCAAAGGCCTGTCCTCGTCCAGTTTGAACAGCGGTTTGAAGCGCTCTGCAAACATATCGTCGAAACGCAGCTTGCGGCTCAGATAGAGAGTATCGATACCCTGCACATAGCTTGACCATACGATGTTCATGTGTAACCTCCCTTGTGTGCTCGTCCATATTTGCGGCAGGGACACGCCCTGCCCTACTGCGATACGGATATCATGCCTCGCAACCCAAGACCACCGAAAAACAAAAAAACCGCAGCAGAAACCAACTCTGCTGCGGCTTGCTGTTTTTTTAGCGGACTATCAGCCAAAATGTCCGTACTGATTATATAAAATAGTATCAAAATCCGCTATTGAAGTCAATATACAAGATCATTTGCGCCGACCGCAGGTTGTTTGTTTGCGCCGACCGCAGGTCGCCCCCTTGTTAAAGGGGGCTGTCAGCAACGCTGACTGGGGGATTCATTAAAATAATGTTTGAATCCCCCCACCGCAAGTGGTCCCCCCTCTACCTTAAAGGCACAAGTTCGCGATACCAAATCAAAGATTTGGGCGCTCACTTCCCTTTAACAAGTGAGGAAATGCTGCGGTAATTTTATTTTTCGCGTTTCCGGAATACCAGCAATCTTTGTCCCAGGTAGTTGAGCAGGGTGAAGAGCACCATGCCCACCAGCATTGCCACATTTTCGCGGAGGCTGACGCTGGCGTTTGCCAGCAGCCGGAGCATCATGGGTTTGGCAGCGCCGTAGGCGGCGAGGTAGCAGACGGCGATATTCATGGCAAACAGCAGCACCTCATGGGGCGTCTTTGCCTTGCTGCGGAAGGTGAAATATTTATTAAGGAAATAGCTGAGAATACTGGTAAGGACATAGTTCGCCGCCGAGGACAGCCAATAGGAGCAGTGGACCAGATTATACAGGCCGAACATTATTGCCATACCCGCCAGCGTGTTCACCACGCCCACCAGCGCAAAGCGAAACAGCGACCAGCTATACAGTTTTTTTATAAGTTCTTTCATTGGTTTCTCCTGTTGCTAATTGAGAATTGATAATTATGGTGGGTATCGCAAAACCTGCGTATGGTCGCTGTTGCATCAATAATCTTTACGCCGGAGATTGCCACGTCGCTACGCTCCTCGCAATGACATAGTTTTTATGTTTTGCATATTATCGTTTCTGCAGCGGTGGTCGTCACCTTGCGGCGGCCCGTGTACCGCTGCTAAGCTGTAATTACTGCGGAGATGCTTCGCTTCGCTCAGCATGACAGTTTTTTACTTTTTGCGCATTACCGTTCCTGCCGATATTGTCGTTACGCAACGGCGGCTTGAGGACAAGCCGCCCTACCGGGATATTTTGTAGTGATTTAAATCGCAAACATTCTCAATTCTCAATTCTCAATTCTCAATTCTCAATTTTGATTATACCACGTTTTTATTAAAATTACATTGAAAAGCCTGTTCGTTTTTGTTATAGTTATTATATATATTTTTTGTAAGAGGTGCAATATGGGACTTAATGATAAATACACTCCCGCTGAACTGACCGTCAGCGATACCGTGCCCGCCATGTTCGGCCCCGACGTGGAGCTTTACACCACGCCTATTACCCCCAAGGAAAACATGCTCCGCCTTTATGAGGGCAAGACCCCCATGTGGATCCCCTTCCCCGCAGGCGACCTCAATATGCTCATGCTGGACTGCGACCCCGAAAACCAGGCCCGCAGCCCCGGCGACAATGTTGACCGTCTTGACGGTTGGGGCGTTGAATGGGTATTCGTCGATGTTGTCGGCGGCGCCATGGTAAAGCCCGGCAACCCCAAGGTTCTCGACATTGAGCACTGGGAGGACTATGTAACTCCCCCCGATCCCGACACCTGGGACTGGGAAGGCTGCTACGAGCGCAACAAGGACAAGATCCGTCCCGACAGAGCAACCATCGTAAACGTACCCGGCTGCCTTTTCGAGCGCATGATTGCCCTCATGGACTTCGACAACGCCATCGTCGCCCTCATTGACGACGACCAGAAGGAAGCCGTTCACCGCCTGCTGCGCGTCATCACCGACATACATAAGAAGTTCTACACCAACTGCAAGAAGTGGTTCAACCCCGACATCGTAAACTTCAACGACGACTGGGGTTCTCAGCGCGCTGAGTTCTTCTCTGTTGCAACCGTGCGCGAAATGCTCCTGCCCTACGTCAAGGAGATCGGCGACCACGTTCACAGCCTCGGCATGTACTGGGATCTCCACTCCTGCGGCAAGGTTGAAAACTTCGTGCCCATCTTCATCGAGGCAGGTCTCAACTCCTGGGGCGGCCAGCCCATCAACGACAAGTACGCCCTCAAGCAGAAGTACGGCGATCAGTTCATCTTCACCCACGGCCCCCAGCTGGCTCCCGAGGCAAGCGATGAAGAGGTCGAAAAGGGCGTAGCCGACTTCATGGCCACCATCGGCAGCGATAACCGCGTTCTCTGCGACGCCCGTGACCCCGCAGTTCGCCGCAAGATCTACGAGGCAAGCCGCAAGAACTTCGACCGCATGGTTGAGGAAGGCACTGCAATTCTGTAAAACAGGCGGCAGGAGCCAAATGTCTTTACACCTGTAAATTACACTATGTAAATATCGCCGGATTATTTATCCGGCGATATTCTTTTTATAGTTGCTTTACACAAACTTCTATGAACGTGTTCAAAAATTGTTGCACGCGCACTCCAAAGCAGATATAATTCAGTTGAAGCTACCCGCACTGCGGGCATTTATGACTTTTTGTGCGGTATCCCGCATGGAGGATCGTTATGATTACTAAAGACAAGCTCAATCTTACCATGCTCTGCGATTTTTACGAGCTGACCATGAGCAACGGCTACTTCAACTACGGCTACAAAGACAGAATAACCTATTTCGATGTATTCTACCGCTCCGTTCCCGACGGAGGCGGCTTTGCCATTGCCGCCGGACTTGAGCAGGTAATAGACTATATTCGGGATCTGCATTTTACTTCTGAGGACATTGATTATCTCCGCTCCCGCAAGCTTTTCAGCGAGGAATTTCTGGAATATCTGTCCACCTTCCGCTTCACCGGCGATATCTACGCCGTTCCCGAGGGTACGCCCATATTCCCCCGTGAGCCTATGCTCACCGTAAGAGCGCCCGCCATCGAGGCGCAGCTTATTGAAACCTTCCTGCTGCTCTCCCTGAACCATCAGAGCCTTATCGCCACCAAGGCAAACCGCATAGTCCGCGCCGCCAAGGGACGCACCGTTCTTGAGTTTGGTTCCCGCCGCGCTCAGGGCGCAGACGGCGCTATTCTCGGCGCACGCGCTGCCTATATCGGCGGCTGCAACGGCACTGCCTGCACCATTTCCGACCAGCTTTACGGCGTACGCGCCGGCGGCACCATGGCTCATGCATGGGTGCAGATGTTTGACACGCAGTACGAGGCCTTCAAGACCTACTGCGAGATTTATCCCAACAACGCCACCCTGCTTGTCGACACCTACAACACCCTCAAGAGCGGCATTCCGGACGCTATCCGCGCCTTCAATGACGTTCTCAAGCCTCTCGGCATAACCAAGTGCGGAATCCGTCTTGACTCCGGTGACCTTGCCTATCTCACCAGTCAGGCCCGCAAAATGCTGGACGAAGCAGGCTGGACTGAGTGCACCATCACCGTAAGCAACGCCCTTGACGAGTACCTTATCAGCGACCTGCTGGCGCAGGACGCTGCCATCGACTGCTTCGGCGTGGGCGAGCGCCTTATTACCGCCCGCTCCGAGCCGGTATTCGGCGGCGTTTACAAGCTGGCTGCCATTGAGGACGAGCACGGCAATATAATCCCCAAGATAAAGATAAGCGAAAACGTGGCGAAGATAACCAATCCCCACTTTAAGAAGGTCTATCGCCTTTTCGACAAAGAGACCGGCAAGGCCGAGGCGGACTACCTCTGCCTGCACACCGAGACCGTAGACGACAGCCAGCCCCTCACCATTTTTGACCCCGACATTACATGGAAGGAAAAGACTCTTACCAACTTCACCGCCAAGGAACTGATGGTCCCCATCTTCCTCAAGGGTGAAGTGGTATACGAAAAGCCAACACTGACGGAGATAAGAGACTACTGCGCCCAGCAGGTAGACACACTTTGGGACGAGGTCAAGCGCTTTGATAATCCCCACAACTACTATGTGGATCTGAGCTACGACCTTTGGACTATCCGCCGGAAGCTTTTGAAGAGCAACAGCTGATATGAAAAACGTACTTTCTGCCGAACAGCGCCGCAGTGCGCTCAAAGATGCCCTTTACGCCTCGGGCGCTCCCATCAGCGCTTCGGCTCTTGCTGCCCGCTTTTCCGTAAGCAGACAGGTAATAGTGGGCGATATAGCTCTGCTGCGAGCCTCCGGCGCGGATATTTCCGCAACGCCCCGGGGCTACATCATCAACCGCGACCGCCTTGGCGTGCGCCACACGCTGGCCTGCGTCCACAGCTGCGAGGACACCGCCAGGGAGCTGAACATCATGGTAGACAACGGCTGCACCGTGGTTGACGTTATCGTGGAACACCCCATTTACGGTCAGATTTCCGGACGGCTTGACCTTTCCTCCCGCTATGACGTTTCCCAGTTCGTGGAAAAGCTATCCACCGAGGATGCGCCGCCCCTCTCCTCCCTTACCGGCGGCGTGCATCTGCACACGCTTATCTGCCCCGACGAGGATGCGTACCTGCGGGTGCGTAATGAACTGGCAAAGGAAAATCTGTTGTTTACCGAATAATTTTGCCGAAACTCTTGACAAATTGAACATGTTCGTTATAATAAGTCTATGCAGGTGTCTTGACATCTGCATAGACTTATTCGTTTTCGCACTGCGCTTATCACCTTGCGGCGGCTTGAGGCCAAGCCGCACTACAAGGGTGCAATGCAAATTTGAAAATCCCAATTAAATCGCGTGCTCCTCTATCAATTATCAATTATTTCAAAGGAGTGGTCACATGAAAAAGTTCTTTGCTGCGCTCAAGGCATTCTTTATCCGCAAAAACGTAGTCATTTCCGGCCGCCGCTACGGCGTTGACGCACTCGGCGCAATGGCGCAGGGTCTTTTCTGCTCCCTGCTGGTAGGCACTATTCTCAACACGCTGGGAAGTCAGCTGCACATTGGTTTTCTTACCGCAACCGTTGCTACCGTCAACGGCACAAGCTACACCATCGGCGGCCTTGCCTCGGCAATGGTTGGCCCCGCAATGGCAGTCGCCATCGGTCACGCGCTGGCTGCCCCGCCCATGGTGCTCTTTTCTCTTATCCCCGTGGGCTTTGCCACCAACGCTATAGGCGGCGCGGGCGGCCCTCTCGCCGTTTATGTGGTCGCCGTTATCGCCTCGGAGGCCGGTAAGCTTATCTCCAAGGAAACCAAAATAGATATTCTCGTCACCCCCATTGTCACCATTCTTGTTGGCGTGGGTCTTGCCTATGTGGTTGCTGCCCCCATCGGCACCGCCGCAAGCTACGTGGGCAAGCTCATCATGATGGCTACCGACCTGCAGCCCCTGCTCATGGGCATTGTTGTTTCCGTCCTTGTGGGCATCGCCCTCACCCTGCCCATCTCCTCCGCAGCTATCTGCGCAGCGCTGGGTCTTACAGGTCTTGCGGGCGGCGCCGCCGTGGCAGGCTGCTGCGCGCAGATGATAGGCTTCGCGGTCATGTCCTTCCGCGAAAACCGCTGGGGCGGCCTTGTCAGCCAGGGTATCGGCACCTCCATGCTGCAGATGCCCAATATCGTGCGCAATCCCCGAGTATGGATCCCGCCCACGCTGGCTTCCGCCATCACCGGCCCCATCGCCACCTGCGTTTTCAAGTTGCAGATGAACGGCGCCGCCGTCAATTCCGGCATGGGTACCTGCGGCTTCTGCGGTCAGATCGGCGTTTACACCGGCTGGGTAGCCGACATCGAGGCAGGCCTCAAAGCCTCCATCACCGCCATGGACTGGATAGGTCTTGTGCTTATCTGCTTCGTCCTCCCCGCTGTACTCAGCTGGGCATTCGGCCTTTTCTTCCGCAAAATCGGCTGGATAAAGGACGGAGATCTGAAACTGAACTGATACATACATATCAAGGGGCTGTTACAAATTGCAACAGCCCCTTATTTTTCATTTTTCCGTTTTGCCGAAGATATTACGGGCGACCACGCCGGGTCGCTCCTACCCGTGAATGTTGGGTTTTGCTTAGAGGCACTTCTGCAGCGTTAGTCGTTACCTTTCGGCTGCTTGAGGGCAAGCCGCCCTACCGGGTGCAATGTAAAAATCTAAAATCCCAATTAAATCGCGTGCGCCTCTATCAATTATCAATTAACCACCGGCACGGGTTTATCTATCACCAACTCATCAGGTGCAACAACGCAGTCCATGGCGTAGACCTGTACGCCGGCTCCAGCGGCACGGCGCAGGGCTTCGCCGAACTGAGGGTGGGTTCGGACATTGGCTTTGAACTCACGCACGCCCTTCATTTGTATTACAAATAGCACCGCAGCCTCATAGCCCTCCTCAACACAGCTCACCAGCCCGCCGAGATGCTTCACGCCTCTTTCGGTGGGCGCGTCGGGGAACATGGCAACGCCGTCCTCTTCAAGGGTCACGCCCTTGACCTCCATGTATATTCTCCGCACCCCCGCCTCGATATAGAAATCATAGCGGGAGTCACCGTGTCTGGCCTCAGGCTTAACGAGCGTCACATTCTCAAAGAGCCGTGGGATAAACTCAGCCGCCGCCTTATTGGGTGCCTGACTGTCCATATTTATCAGCACATCGCCCTTGTACACGGCAATAAGGTCGTATTTCGTCTTGCGGGCAGGATTATCCGAGCGCTGCAGGTACACCCGCGCGCCCGGTATCAGCAGTTCGGCGCAGCGGCCCGTATTCTTCACGTGGCATATCTCCACCGCGCCGTTTATCTCAACGTGGGCGATAAAACGATTGGGACGGACGAGGAATATCCCAGGAACGATGTTTTCATATTTCATTTACATCACCGTTATTATTGTAGCATATTTTGCCTGCCCATGAAAGTACTTTACCGCACACCATACGCTTCTGCGGAGATTCTTCGCTTCGCGCAGAATGACAAGCTTTTAAATTTTAATCCTCCCCCTGATATTTCCGCCTTGTGGCCTCGCCCCCGCGGATATGCCGCTCTGCCTTATTCTGCTCCAGTATATCCTTAACCTGCGTATACAGCGTTACATTGTATCCTCTAAGCCTTTCGGAAAGGTCTTTATGTACGGTGGACTTGCTTACTCCAAAATGTTTGGCTGCCGCCCGGACGGTGGCTTTGTTCTCTATGATGTACTCCGCCAGTTCCACGGCGCGCCTTTCAATATCGGATTTCAAATGCACCACTCCAATTATAATACTGCTAAAATATATGGTCATTTGGAAAATATTATGATATGATGGACACAACGAATTATTGGAGGAACATTATGCAGTTTCTGTATTTTCTCGAAAGTATACGCACCCCCTTCCTTGATAAATTTTTCTCCCTTATAACCATGCTGGGCGAGGAAACCGTATTTCTTGCGGCGGCAATAATCGTTTTTTGGTGCTTCAGCAAGCAGAAGGGCTACTATCTGCTGACTGTGGGCTTCTTCGGCACGGTCATAAACCAGTTTTTGAAGCTCATCTGCCGCGTTCCCCGCCCCTGGGTGCGCGACCCGAATTTCACGGTAGTGGAATCGGCGGTGGAGGAAGCCACGGGATATTCCTTCCCCAGCGGTCACACACAGAACGCCGTGTCCGTTTTCGGCAGCATTGCCCGCAGCTGGAAAAACATCGTCCTGCGGATAATCTGCATAGTGCTGATAGTGCTCACCGGACTTTCCCGCATGTATCTGGGCGTACACACTCCCGCCGACGTGCTGGTATCTTTGGTTATCACCGCCGTACTCGTTTTTGCTCTCTATCCCATTTTCCGCAAGGGTGAAGAGCAGCCGAAATACCTTTATATAACTTTTGCCGTTCTGTTTCTGCTCTCGCTGGCGGTCAGCCTGTTCTTCCAGTTCAATCGCTGGCCCGCTGACATTGCCGAGCATAATCTCCTTTCCGGACAGAAGAACGCATACACCATGCTGGGCTGCTCCGCCGCCCTGCTCATCGCCTTCCATGTTGAGCGAAAGCGCATCTGCTTCGAAACCAAGGCTCCCATTGGGGCGCAGATACTAAAGGCCGCCCTTGGTCTTGTCATAGTGGTAGCCCTCAAGGCCGCTCTCAAGCCCATTTTCAACCTTATCTTCAACGGTCACCTGGTCGCCAACGCTTTCCGCTACTTCTGCCTTGTTATTTTTGCCGCGTTGGTATGGCCTCTCACCTTCCCCTGGTTCCAAAAGGGCTGCCCCCTGAGCCGCCGGGCAAAGAAGGTGCTGAAAGCTGTCCTTATTATCCTCATCGTTATCGTTCTGCTGGCTGCGTTCCTCTTCTGGTGGGTCACCCGTGATACAAAGGTCGCTCCCATCAGCACCGATAATGCGGAAAATCCCCTCATCACGCCTCTTGGCGTGACCATGCTCTCCGGTCATCGCGCAGGCGGCGGCATCGCCCCCGAGAACACCATGATGGCGCTGAAAAACTGCGTGGACAGCCCCGTCTACGAGCTTGACATATTCGAATTCGACGTACATCTCACCGCCGATGGAGTGCTGGTTCTGCTCCACGACTCCACTCTTGACCGCACCAGCGATGCGGCGGAATATTTCGGCGAGGAAAGCGTGGACGTAGGCAGCAAGACTCTCAGCGAGCTGAAAAATCTGAACATGGGTGAGAAATTCGTAAACGATGACGGTGACTCCCCCTTCACCGGTCTGCGGGGCGAGGATATCCCCGACGAGCTGCGCATCGTCACGCTCGCCGAAGCCCTTGAATATCTTGAGGCCAGCGGCGATTACCGCTACATAATCGAGATAAAGAACGGCGGTGAAAAGGGTCTTGAAGCCACGGACAAGCTTTACGACACGCTTGAAGGCTTCGGCTGCACCCAGCGCACCGTTGTGGGTACATTCCACAACGAGGTGACCGCCTACATGGACTCTGCCTATCCCGACCTACCCCGCAGCGCAGGCATGAACGAGTGCATCAAATTCTATCTCTGCGCCCTGCTGGGTCTTAAAAAGGACGAGGGTGCGTTCCCCTTCGTTGCCCTGCAGATACCCACCACCGACTACGTTGTTAACCTCGGCACCTCCCGTGTGGCAAACTACGCCCACAGAAACAACATCGCCGTTCAGTACTGGACTATCAACGACATGGACGAGGTGGCTCGCCTGCAGGCCATCGGTGCGGACGCCATTATGACCGACGTGCCCGACGCGGCGGCAGCCGTGCTCGTTCAGCCCTGAATGCCATGAAAGCGGAATTATCTGGGCTGTGATTTGTTATTTTTTCCATTTCACCACGGCAGCAGCAAAACATTTTCATGCAATTAGTTTTACATTTTTATTGTATAATCGCTTTTTTTCGTATATAATATTTCAGTAATTAAGGTTACATTTTTTGACATATCCTTACATTTACATAGGAGGACTTATCATGAATCTTGTTTATACCGGAAAGACCAAGAACGTATTCCAGTTGGATAACGGCAACTACCTGCTCAAGTTCAAGGACGACTGCACCGGCAAGGACGGCGTATTCGATCCCGGCGAGAATTCTGTCGGCCTCACCATCGAGGGTGTGGGCGACGTTAACCTGCGTATGTCCATCTACTTCTTCGAGAAGATCAACGCAGCAGGCATCAAGACTCACTACGTAAGCGCAGACCTTGCCAACACCACTATGGAAGTCCTCCCTGCCAAGGTATTCGGCAAGGGTCTGGAAGTTATCTGCCGCAACAAGGCTGTCGGCAGCTTCATCCGCCGCTACGGCGCTCTCATCGAGTCCGGTGCCGACCTGCCCTCCTACGTTGAGACTACCCTAAAGGACGATGAGAAGGGCGATCCCCTGATCACCAAGGACGCTCTGGTTGCTATCGGCGTTATGAGCGACGAGCAGTATGAGTCCCTGAAGGCTCAGACCCAGCAGATCACCAAGATCGTTGCCGATGACCTGAAGGAAAAGGGCATGGAGCTCTACGACATCAAGTTCGAGTTCGGCTATGCTCCCGACGGCACCGTAATGCTCATCGACGAAGTTGCTTCCGGCAACATGAGAGTTTACAAGGACGGCGAGTACGTGGAACCCATGAAGCTCAACGAGCTGTTCTTCGCATAATTTATACTTATAAGCAGCGCAGCGGCAGTGTCACCACTGCCGCTGTTTTATTGTTGCTTAACATTATTATATATGATAGAATAATTTCAAGATAATTCTATCGTACTGGAAGTGATACCATTGGCACAGGCTCAGCCCAAGGAGCTGTTATTTGAGCGTATGCCCATACCCAAGGCAGTAGCCACGCTTGCTATCCCCACAGTCATCAGCCAGCTGGTTATGATGTTTTATAACCTTGCCGACACCTTTTGGGTGGGTATGCTCAACGACCCTCTGCAGAATGCGGCGGTGACTATAACCGCCCCGGCAATGATGGCCTTCAACGCCGTCACCAACCTTTTCGGCACAGGCAGCTCAAGCCTTATGAGCCGCGCCCTCGGCCGAAAGGACTACGACGTGGTTTCCCGCACCTCCGTTTTCGGCCTTTACTGTGCGGTTATTTTCGCGGCAATTTATTCTCTCATCTGCATCAGCTTCCGCACGCCACTGCTGGGACTGCTGGGCGCAGACGAGGCCACCTTCGCCAACGCCTACGGCTATATGGCATGGGCGGTCATCGCCAACGCTATCCCCGCCGTTGTGAACGTCACCCTTGCCCAGTTCATACGTGCCGAAGGCTCAGCAGCTCACGCCAGCATAGGCACTATGAGCGGCTGCGTGCTGAACATAATCCTCGACCCCATTTTCATTCTCCCCTGGGGTCTGAACATGGGTGCAGCGGGCGCGGGTCTTGCCACCTTTATCTCCAACTGCGCCGCCTGCTGCTATTTCGCCGTCTTGCTGGGCCGCAAGAGCTACAAAACTTTCGTCTGCGTTGACCCGAGAAAGTTCTCTCTGCGCAAGGACATTATCAGCGACGTTTTCTCCGTAGGCGTTCCCTCCGCTCTGCAGAATCTTTTCAGCGTAACCGGTATGACTGTTCTCAATAACTTCACCGCAAGCTACGGCGCTGACGCGGTTGCCGCAATGGGCATTTGCCAGAAAATTTACATGGTTCCCATGTACGTAACTCTCGGCATTTCTCAGGGCGCAACACCGCTTATCGGCTACAACTACTCCAGCGGCGACGTGCCCCGCGTGAAAAAGGCCATCAGCTTCACCCGTGCGGCGAACCTTGTTATCATCATCGGCACAGGGCTGCTGTACTTTGCTTTCCCCGGCTTCTTCGTGTCCCTGTTCATCAACAACCAGACCATCATCGACCACGGCGTAAAGCTGCTGCGCGGCTTCACTTTGGGTCTGCCCCTGCTGTCCATCGACTTCTTCTCCGTATCAGTATTTCAGGCTACCGGCATGGGCAAGGCGGCGCTTGTCTTCGCCGTGCTGCGCAAGGTGGTTCTGGAGATACCGCTGCTGTTCCTTATGAACCGCATTTATCCCCTCTACGGCCTGCCCTACGCTCAGGTCACAACCGAAATTATCCTCGCCAGCGTGTCCTTTATCTTCATCGCAAAGCTTTACAAAGAAATGGACTCGCGCACTGAACGGCTAAGTCAATAATGCAAAACAGGGAGTGCGCTGCACTCCCTGTTGTTTTATTTCTTCTCGCAATCAATTACATACAGCACGCCATCGTCCACGGTGAACTTCACGTTCAGTCCGGCAAAAGCAAGCCCATAAATGCGCTCGCTGTCGCTTTGATAGGAGGGGCGCGGATCGTTTGCCAACACCTCGGTAAGGGCGGCGCGCTTATCCTCGGGAACCCGCTGCAGCAGGTCATCTGGGAACTCCACCTCAAGCTTACGCTCCCCCGCCGTATCGGCAAAGCCGCTTTGAGCGTTGGGGTGACTGTCGGCGTACTTCACATAGGGCTTCACATCGTATATGGGCGTGCCATTTAGCAGATCTGCGCCCGAAACGTGGAGCACGGGGCCAAGCTCCGGGTCAATCTCCACCTTATCCAGCTTCACCGAGGAAAGCCCCATGGAATTGGGGCGGAAGGGTGAACGGGTGGCGAAAACGCCCATGCGGGTATTGCCGCCGAGGCGGGGCGGACGCACCGTGGGCGACCAGTCCTCACGAACCGCCTTGGAGAACTGCCATATGAGCCAAATGTGGGAATAATCCTCAAGGCCGCGCACGGCCTCCGGATTGCGGAACTCCGGCTCGAACACTATGGTTGCTTTCAATGACTGGGCAAGTCCGCTCTGTCGGGGTATGCCGAATTTCTCATCGAAATCGCTGTGAATGCGGGCGATTACCTTTATTTTATGCTCTTCCATGCTGTTTACGCCTTTCCTACTGTGTTTTTCTTCATTATAATATAGTTTTTCTTCTTTCTCAAGAAATTTGACATTGGCCTGCGGGAATATTATACTTGCAGCAGTAAGTCAACGGGAGGTGCACCCATGGAAAAATATCTCCGCAGCGCGATACCCCTTTCCGTGGAGCTGCTTGGCGAGGTCAGCTCCACCAACACTCTGATAAAGGAGCGTGCTCTGCAGGGCGCAGACGAGGGCGCGGTTATTATAGCAGAAAGCCAAACCGCCGGTCGCGGACGGCGTGGGCGCAGCTTCTTCTCCCCCGAGGGCAGCGGACTTTATCTCAGCCTGCTGCTGCGTCCGAAAGCTTCCACCGAGCACATCACCACCGCGGCAGCGGCGGCGGCAGCCCTTGCTATCGAGGAGGTTTCCGGCAGGGCTGCGGACATAAAATGGGTCAACGATATATGGCTGGAGGGTCGCAAGGTCTGCGGCATACTCTGCGAGGCAGGCAGCTCTCCCCAGGGTGGCTTCGTAGTGGCAGGCGTGGGCGTGAATGTAATAGCACCACCGCAGGGCTTTCCCGAGGAGCTTAAGGACATCGCGGGTGCGGTTTTCACCGAGCAGAATGCCCCCGCCGACGCACGGCTGCGCATTGCGGCAGCCTTTCTCAATCACTTCACCCGCTTCCACGTAAACATGGACGTGCGGGAGTATTACCCCCAGTACCGCAAGCGCTGTTTCCTGCTGGGCAAGGAGATAAACGTACTGCGGGGCGGCGAGGCCATTCCCGCCACAGCGCTTGATATAAACGAACACTGCCACCTTCTTGTACGCTACGCCGACGGCAGCGAGGAATACCTCTCCAGCGGCGAGGTAAGCATAAGGCAGAGGGAATAGCTTTGGCCCGAGGGTCAAAAGCAGCGATATAAATCCGTTAACATCACGGCTGAGGCACGCCTCAGCCCTACGGACATAATTTGAGTTTATTCAACAAGTGCAGGGCAGGGGCGTGCCCCTGCCGCTGTGCTCAATCTCGCCCCGAAGGGTGGAAGGCTATATTAAAAGCTCACTGCTCACATAATTCTTTCAACGCACAAAAGAGGAGTCTTTCGACTCCTCTTTTGTTATGCAATTTCAAGAAAAAGAGTCCAGCACTGTTTTTAGCACTTTAAGCATATCGTAGTCATTCATAGGGAAGCTTTGGTGGGGATCATAAATGGCGTAAGGTCGTATAGTATAAAGAATACCATCGCTGACAAAATATCCGATATACTCCTGAAAACCTCGGCTGCCGTCCCATTCCACGTCACACACAACAACTATAGTAGCAGTGATGCCGTTTGCCATTTTATGCTCAATGCCATCAAATGTTTTTTCCGCCGTGCTATACTCTATGACTTCCAGTTTTGGCCTTCCCTTTTTATCCGTCACAAAATAGCCGTTTTCATCACGGACGAAGTCAGACCAAATATGCGGCAGCGGGCTAAACTCTTCGCCCATCAATCCCTCTTGCAGAGCCTGCGCATCGGCGCTGTCGGTAACAATGCGGGCGTCAAGATACACTTCCGCATTTTCCACCACTCGGTGAGCGGTGACTTTCAGCACCTCAGGTGTCCCGCTCATTTCCTCTCCGTCCATCGTAGTGCCGGTCAGCACATAGCGGGCATCGGGATCCACACACAGCTCAGGACGAATATCCCACCCATGTTCAATGCTTTCCTCCAAATCCTCCACAATTCCCGCCTCTTCAAGCAGTGGGCTTCGTATCAGTGATACGCCTATATAGTCCTCAAGGCTCTTTCTGTCGTCAAAGGTTCGGCGCAGCGAATCCGCCGCCAAATCCTCTCGCAGCTGCTGCCCCATGGTTTCTATGTTCCACTCGCCAAGTTCCGCCTGCACCCGGTAGGAAGATCTTTCCACGGTTGACTCCTGTTCGCCCAACCATACCCCCGGCAGTCCGGCAACCGCCAACGCGCCGACCGCCAGTGCTAAGCATACGCAGGCTGCGGCGAGTACGATACGTAAAGGCGCTCTTCGAGCCGCCTTCTTCTCTCCGCTCAGCTCTGCCGCAATGCGGGCTTTTGCTTCATCGCTCAAAGCTACCTGTTCCATCATTTTCCGATATCGTTCTTTCATCATCACTCAGCTCCTTTTTCAGCATGGTTCTCGCTCGACTCATTCGGGTCTGAACCGCTGTACGAGAGATGCCTAAAATCTCTCCTATCTCCCCTTGATCGTATCCCTCAAAATAGTAGAGGTGGATCACCGCCCGGTATCCCGGCGGCAGCGCCGCCACCGCGTCGTGCAGCGCCCTGTCTTCATCATCCCGAAATGGAACACTCTCTTCCAGTGCGCCCACCTGTCGTTTCCAAAAGGACTTCAGGTGATTTTTGCATCGGTTTGCCGTGCACTTCAATAGCCAGCTTTTTTCACGCCCCGGCCACAAATTTATCTTATCGGCGGTGAGTTTAAGGAACACGCTTTGGCACACGTCTTCCGCATCGGCACGGCTGCCTAAATAACTGTAGGCCAGCCGGAACACATCATCTGCGTAGGCGCGAAACAGCTCATCTATCCTTTCCCGTTCCAAAGGGGTCACCTCCCATCTTTTTATTTGATGTATCACCCATATAACAAACAAACTGAGCAAAATATCACAAAAATTTTAGGGCGCCACATAATGCAGCGCCCCGTAAGCATATTCACAAGAATTTGAAGGATAATTACAGCATTGCCAAAGCCTTGAAATCGGCTTTCAGGTGACTGTAGAGTTTAGTATAAATATCATAGAACTTTGCGTATTCGGCGGTATTTTCCGCTGCGGCTTCGGTGGTATCCTTGACGCGCACTATGGCATCGCAGGCGTCCTTGACCGTGGGATAAACCCCTGCGCCAACCATGGCGAGAATAGCAACGCCAAGGGCGGGGCCTTCGTCGGACTCGACGGTCTGCACAGGTACGCCGTATACGTCAGCCAGCATTTTGCGCCAGAAAGCGCTCTTGCCGCCGCCTCCGCAGATGCGCATGGTATCCGGAGCAGCGCCCATGCCTTCAAGTATACCAAGACAGTCCTTGAGAGAATAGCTGACACCCTCCATGACGGCTCGCACCATGTCGCCGCGGGTATGCATTGCCGAAAGACCCACAAATGCTCCACGGCAATCCGGGTCAAGATGGGGGGTGCGCTCGCCCATAAGGTAGGGCATATACAAGAGGCGGTTTGCGCCGATGGGGGCCGCGGCCGCTTCTTCGTCCATTATAACGTAAGGGTCAATGCCCTTTTCGGCGGCCTCAGCCATTTCCTCGCTGCAGACGGTGTCACGAAGCCAGCGCAGGGAAAGTCCCGCAGCCTGAGTGACACCCATAAGGTGCCATGCGCCGGGAACGGCGCAGCAGAAGGTGTGCACACGGCCCTCGGGGTCGATTTGAATGTCATCGGTATGGGCAAAAACCACACCGCTGGTGCCGATGGTGGTAAAGGCTCTGCCGTCGGCAACCACGCCCTCGCCCACAGCGGCGGCGGCATTATCGCCCGCTCCGCCCACAACGGGAGTACCCGCCGCGAGAGCGCAGCTTTCAGCGGCTTCGGCGGTGACGCAGCCGGTTATCTCCGGGGATTCGTAAACCTTGCCCAGCAGCTTCTTATCAATGCCCAGCTTCTCCAGCACCTCGTCCGACCAGCAGCGTCCGGGTACGTCCAGCAGCTGCATGCCGCTGGCGTCGGACACCTCGGTGGCGTACTCGCCGGTGAGCATAAGGCGGATATAGTCCTTGGGCAGCAGGATATGGGCGCACTTGGCGTATATCTCCGGCTCGTGCTTCTTCACCCACATGATTTTGGAGGCGGTAAAGCCCGTCAGCGCGGGATTTGCGGTAATTTCAATAAGGCGCTTTTTGCCCACAAGGCGCTCAATATCGGCGCACTCCTCGCCGGTGCGCTGGTCGCACCATATTATAGAGGGGCGCAGCACATTATTATCCGCGTCCAGCATGACGAGGCCGTGCATCTGTCCGGATATGCCGATGCCCACGATGTCCGCCTTATCCACTCCGCTTTTGGTCACGGTTTCCTTTATCGTACCCTGCACGGCGTTCCACCAGTCGGCAGGCTCCTGCTCCGCCCAGCCGTTCTTGGGCTGGTACATGGGGTACTCAATGGTATGGGAGGCAATTTTCCGTCCGTTTGTGTCGAAAAGGACGGTTTTTGTGCCGGAGGTTCCAACGTCTATACCTAATGTGTATTTCATAATCGTTACCTCACTTCAAGTTTTACCGGCTCGCTGCCGCAGAGCTGAGCGCTTCTCGGGTCGGGCTGATGACCGCCCACCCAAAGGCACAGGCTTCCGTCGGGTTCGGTACGGCTTCCGTCGGGCAGGACTGCCTTGAGCCAGTATTTGTTTACCTTCATACTTACATTCCGCTCCTCCCCTGCTTTCAGGCTCACGGACTTGACCGCGCAGAGCTGACGCAGCGGCGTTACAGTGCGGGAATCGGTATATTCGGCGTATATCTGCACCTTTTCCTTGCCGTCCATACCGCCGATGTTTTCAAGGTTGAACTCTATCTCATATTCCTCCTCGTTCTCCCCTGCCAGCTTCACATCGGAATAGGCAAAGCGGGTATAGGAAAGTCCGTAGCCGAAGGGATAAAGAGGCTCGCCCGCAAAGTAGCGGTAGGTGCGCCCTGCCATGGCGTAGTCGGTAAACTCCGGCAGGTCGGCAAGGCTGCGATAGAATGTGACGGGAAGTCTGCCGCTGGGGGAATATTTTCCCGCCATAAGCTCCGCCGCCGCAAGACCGCCCACTGCGCCCGGATACCAGCCGTGGATAATGGCTCGCGCCTTGCCTGTCACCTTTTCGCCAAGGTCAACGGCGCTGCCCGCAAGGACAACGACGATAACGTTGTCGCAGGCATCGCAGACCGCCTCAGCAAGGTCTATCTGCGTTTTCGGCAGAAGCAGCTGCAGCTTGTCGCCGCCATCGAAGTACTCGTTCTTCATGCCGTTCTCCTCGCCCTCGATGGTGCAGTCAAGGCCAAGGCAAAGGATAGTTATATCGGCGTTTTCCGCGTAGGCTATGCCCTCGCTTATCATATTTGCAAAGCCGTTGCAGTAGTTTTTCTCGTCAATCCATATATTCGCGCCCTTGGCGACACGGATATGGGAGTCTGCGAACACACGACGCACGCCGTCGGCGAGGGTGATATATTCCGATGCCATACCGTTATAGTTACCTTCAAGGGCGATGGTGGACATGGCGTTGGGGCCGATGACGGCTATCTTATGCTTCTTTTCCGGGTCGATGGGCAGAAAGCCGTCGTTTTTCAGCAGCACCATGCAATCACGGGCTGCTTCAAGGTTCAGCTGACGGTGCTCCTCGCAGTCCAACTTATCAAAGGGGATATCCGCATAGGGGCGGTTTTCCTCAAACTCGCCCAGCAGGTGACGTATCTCGAAGAGTTTTACGGCAGCCGTGTCGATGTCGGCCTCGTCAATAAGATCCATTTCGTAAGCGTCAATCAGCTCACGGTAAGCGTCGCCGCAGTTGAGATGGCAGCCGGTTTTCAGGGCAAGCGCCGCCGCTTCGGGCATGGTGTCCGTATAGTGGTGGTTCTTGCAGATATCTATTATCGCCCAGCAGTCGGAGGTGAAATAGCCGTCGAACTGCCACTGACCCATCAGAATATCCTGCATAAGCCGCTTGCTTGCGCAGCAGGGCTCGCCATTGGTACGGTTATAGGCGCCCATTACGCCCGCAACGCCGCTTTTCACCGCCCACTCAAAGGCAGGCAGGTAGGTTTCCCAAAGGTCATGCTCGTCCGCCACCGCGTCGAAGCTGTGGCGCAGTGCCTCCGGGCCGGAATGGACGGCAAGATGCTTGGCGCAGGCGGCGGATTTGAGAAACTCGCCGTCGCCCTGCAGCCCCTTTATGTACTCCACACCCAGCACGGCGGTAAGGTAGGGGTCTTCTCCGAAGGTTTCCTGCCCCCGACCCCAGCGGGGGTCGCGGAAAATATTGATATTGGGCGTCCAGAAGGTAAGACCCTTGAAAATATCACGGTCGCCCTTCTTCACGCTGTTATTGTACTTGGCGCGAGCCTCGGTGGATACGGTCTCACCCACTCTTCCGATAAGCTCGGGGTCAAAGGTGGCGGCAAGAGCGATCGCGTGGGGGAACACCGTGGCCATGCCCGAGCGGGCTACGCCGTGGGAGGCTTCGTTCCACCAGTTATGCTCATTTATGCCCAACCGCTCGATGGCGGGCGCGTTATAGAGAAGCTGGGAAAGCTTCTCTTCCACGGTCATCTGCGCTACAAGTGCAGCGGCGCGGGTTTTTGCTTCTTTTTTGTTCATAAGGCTCACCTTATGCGAAGATGATACGGTTGAGAATGTTCTCCAGATACTCCTGTCTGCCGGAGATATTGGTCTTGACCTCGCCCATCTCCAGCGCATACTGCTCCAGCTCCTCAATGGTGGCGCAGCGCTCGCTTATCTTCTTGCCGATGCCGCTGTCGTAGCTGGAGTAGCGTTCCTTAACGAACTGGTCAAGACGGCCGTCCTCCATGATCTTCACCGCAAGGCGCAGACCGAGGGCGAAAGCGTCCATACCGGCAATGTATGCGTATGCCATATCCTCGTAATCGTAGGAGCCGCGGCGGGTCTTTGCGTCGAAGTTCAGACCGCCGTTGGTGAAACCGCCTGCCTTGAGGACTTCCAGCATGCAGAGAATAGTATCGTAAATATTGGTGGGGAACTGGTCGGTATCCCAGCCCAGGAGCATATCGCCCTGATTTGCGTCAATGGAGCCGAATGCGCCGTTTACGCGAGCCACGTTCAGCTCATGCTGGAAGGTGTGACCGGCGAGGGTGGCGTGGTTGGCTTCGATATTGAGCTTGAAATCCTTGTCCAGGCCGTACTTGGCAAGGAAGCCGCATACGGTAGCTGCGTCGAAGTCATACTGGTGCTTGGTGGGCTCCTTGGGCTTGGGCTCGATGTAGTAATCGCCGTCGAAGCCGATGGAGCGTCCGTACTCGCTGGTGAGCTTCAGCAGGTATGCCATGTTGTCCAGTTCCTTACCCATATCGGTATTGAGCAGAGTTTCATATCCCTCGCGTCCGCCCCAGTAAACGTAGCCCTTGCCACCCAGCTTGACGGTAATTTCAATGGCCTTCTTTATCTGCGCGGCGGCAAATGCGAATACGTCGGCGTTGGGAGCGGTGCCTGCGCCGTGCATATAGCGGGGATTATTGAAGCAGTTGGCGGTACCCCAAAGCAGCTTCTTATTGTACTTTTCCATCAGTTCCTTGATGAAATCGGTAATTTCGTCAAGGCGGGCATTGGACTCGGCAAGGGTCGCGCCCTCGGGAGCAATATCACGGTCGTGGAAGCAGAAATAGTCGATGGACAGCTTATCCATGAACTCAAATGCAGCCAGCGCCTTATTCTTTGCCTGCTCCATGGGGTCGTCGGTGCCGTAGCTCTTATCAACGGTGCCTACGCCGAACATATCGGTGCCCTCGGCGCACATATTGTGCCAATAAGCCATGGCAAACTTCAGGTGCTCACGCATGGGCTTGTCTGCGATAACCTCATCGGGATTATAGTAGCGGAAGGCCATGGGATTGGTGGTATCCTTGCCCTCATATTTTACATAAGGAATAGATGTGAAGAATTCTTTCATGGTTCGGTCTCCCCTTTTTTTATGATTTATGCAATCATTATATCAAACCCTCCCTTTTAATGGCAAGGTCATAAGCAGTTTATATAGTCTTTTCAGAACATTTTTTATGTGATATACTTATGAAAAACAATTTACAGGAGGCAGTTATGAAACTTTGCGGTTATCTTCCCGACGGCAGCGCCGTTCATGCCATCACCCTTACCGACGGTCACCTCAGCTGCGAGATACTCACCTACGGCGGCATACTCCGCACACTCCTCGTTCCCGACCGCGACGGCAAGCTGCGTGACGTAGTTCTCGGCTTTGACACGGCGGAGAAGTATTTTCCTTTCCGCACCTTTTTCGGTGCTATCGTGGGACGCTTCGCCAACCGCATCGGCGGCAGCAGCTTTGAGCTGAACGGCAAGCGCTATGAGCTGCCCGCCAACGATGGCGCAAATCAGCTCCATTCCGGTCCCGACGGCTTCGATTGTCAGGTCTGGGAGGTCGTTTCCGAAAGCACGAACAGCGTAACGCTGAAGCTCACCAGCCCCGACGGAACCGGCGGTTTCCCCGGCACGCTGGATATGCAGGTGACTTATACTCTCCGAAACGCGGCGCTGGTTATCGAATACGCAGGCATAAGCGATACGGACACTCTCTGCAATCCCACCAACCACGCTTATTTCAATCTTTCCGGACAGGAAAGCGGCAGCGTGGAAAAGCAGGTGATACAGCTTTTCGCCTCCCACTACACGCCCACCGACGCGGCTCTTATCCCCACCGGCGAAATTGCTCCCGTTGAGTGCACTCCCATGGATCTGCGCCAGCCCACCCCCATCGGCGCGCGCATTGACGAGGATTTTCCTGCCTTGAACGGCCCCGGCGGCTATGACCACAACTTCGCGCTTGACGGCACTCCCGGTCAGTTCCGCATTGGTGCGGCAGCTTACTCTCCCGAAAGCGGCATCGCCATGACTATGTATACCGACCGCCCCGCCGTGCAGTTCTATACCGGCAACGGTCTCGGTATGGGCATCATCGGCAAGGACGGCGCGGAATATGTGAAGCGCAGCGGCTTCTGCCTTGAAACCCAGACCTTCCCCGACGCACCTAACCATGACAATTTCCCCAGCGCCGTTCTCCGCGCAGGCGAGAAATTTTACAGCAAGACCTCTTACAAGTTTGAGGTAAGATGATACAGATACAGCCCTACTCCCGGCGGAGCAGGGCTGTTGTTTTTTTGCTTTGTCAACAAACAATAGATTAACCTTCTCCTTGAGGAGAAGGGGGACCGAGTAAGCGGTGGATGAGGTGGTAACTATCGCTAAATTCACTGACGTACTGACTTTTTTGTCCACCTCATCAGTCATGGCTACGCTATGCCAGCTTCTCCTCATAGGAGAAGCTTAACCTTTTATTTTGTAGCTCACTTCATTCTTCGATTGGCCGAACCTCTATCAATTCGCCCTGCAAATCCGTTATAAGTCTTACGCCGCAGGGGTGGCGGAATTTTTCAACATCATCGAAGAATACGCGTGCGGTTTCGCCGTCGCTTTCGATGCGGTACACGTGCTCGCCCCACTGCTGCCCGTAGGTATATTTCATTCCGCTTCCAAGGCTGAACCAAAGCTGCCCCATATTCATGTGGACGCCCCAAATATGAGCCATATACTCCAGCACCGCAAGGACGGTAGGGCCGTAGGAGTCCTGAAAAGGCTCGTCGGAGTCCGGCAGCAGCGGCTCATGGCTTATCATGCCAACACGGCTTGGTGCGGCGGTGAATGGATCAAACTGCTGTGTGAACACATAGCCGCCATTGATAACAGCATCAAAAAGCTTATGCCCAAGCTTCGTGACTATGGGTTCATAGCCGTAGCGTTCAAGGGCGAGGATAGCCCGCTGATATGTAAGACCCTCCACCTGCCCGCTCCAGTTATTTTCCAGGGCATTGCGGAACAGCGGGTCATTTGCCGCCACAGATGGCAGGGGCAAGCTCGTCCAGAATTCTTCTTCATTGAGCAAATGCTCCCTCACGAAGTGGTCTGCCATTTCTTTAGAAAACGAGCCCCAGTACATACAGCGCAGATTATTATGAACCAGCGTGGGCATCACATTTCCGAACTTATCCTTATCGAAGCAGGCGTCCTTTTCATCTATCCAAAGATGCTTTTTCAGCGCCGCGGCCACATCGTCCGCCGCCCTGCGCCACTCTTCTTCCCTGCCGTCTGCCCGAATGCTGCTTATTGCCGCAAGGGTATCCCGGGCGGCGTAGGAAAAGGACATTATATCCATGGAGGCCATTGGCACTACGCTGCTCCCCCCGGGCGGGGTATCGGTGGTGCAGTAAACGGGCGAGTCGCCGTAGCGCAGGGCGTTGTCCTCGCCGGTATCGTAGACGCAGAAGGACTCAAGGCAGCCATCGCCGTCGGAGTCACGGGTGCGCCACAGGTATTCGTCGAACTTCTCAAGGCTTTTGGCAAGCCGGTCAAGATACTCCTTGTCCTCCCCCAGCCAGTAATACATATTCAGTGCGTGCCACGGAAAGCAGAAGCCCTGAAATTTATTGAACTGCGGCTCGATGCTGCCGTCGGGCATGCACTGGATAGAGCCGGCTATGCGTCCGTCCTCCCGCTGAGTTTCCATGAAGAAGAGCTGATTATTCAGTGCGGCAGTCATATTCCGCTTGGCGTACATCTCGCCGCCCATGGGCTGAGTTTCCAGCCATATCTTTTCATAGCCGCCGCCCTCCACCAGTACCTGCCTGTCCCCAAAAAGGCGCAGATTATCAAGGCTCTTTTCGCATGCGGTGTCATAAAGCCGCTGCAGGGCTGCATCATCGGTTTTGAAGCTTACACGGGTTTCGGGCAGCATGGTATCACTCCTTTTCCTCTATTATATGCCAAATACGGTACTTTGCAAATACCTTTATCCGTGATAAAATCACATCAGAGGTGATTACTTTGAAGCTTACCGACATAAATATCCGCGACCCCTTTGTGCTTACGCACAGTGGCAAATATTATCTCTACGGCACCCGCGGCCCTACCTGCTGGGGGCCTGCCGACGGCTTTGACGTATACGTAAGCGAGGACATGGAAAACTGGAGCGAGCCTCATGTCTGCTTCCACAATGACGGCAGCTTCTGGGCAACACGTAACTACTGGGCGCCCGAGGTCTACGCCCACAAAGGCAGCTTCTATATGTTCGCCAGCTTCAAAAACGACAGTGTCCGCCGCGGTACGGCAATACTCCGCGCAGACTCCCCTCTCGGCCCCTTTGCGCCCCACTCCGAGGGCTGCATAACCCCCGCCGAATGGGAGTGCCTTGACGGCACGTTCTACGTTTCTCCCGAGGGCAGACCCTATATGGTCTTCTGCCACGAATGGGTGCAGGCAGGCGACGGCGAAATATGCGCCGTGGAGCTGACTGCTGACCTGAAAGCGCCTGCAGGCGAACCTTTCCTGCTTTTCCGGGCTTCCGAGGCAGCGTGGTGCAAAACCATGCACCATTCCAGCGGCATAAGCGGCTGCGTCACCGACGGGCCGTTCATGTGGCGCACTACAGACGGCACCCTGCTCTGCCTTTGGGCAAGCTTCTCCGAGGGTGGCTACACTGAGGGCGTGGCGATGTCGGACAACGGCGATATTACGGGCAAGTTCACTCAGCTTGAACCCCTTTTCATGGACGACGGCGGTCACGGCATGGTGTTCCGCGATTTTAACGGCAAGCTTTGGCTGACTCTCCACAGCCCCAACGAGCACCTTTTGGAACGCCCCATTTTCCACCGAATTGAGGACATTGGCGGAAATCTTACGCAAGTGTAACAGATACCCCTTGACCGACTTGGTCAAGGGGTATTTTTCACTGTACTATCACTTCAACATCATTATTCATGACAAATTGGGGACGTTTTTCGTCCTCAGCCGGTATCACGCGGTAATCGGCAAGGTGCAGCCCTTTCACGTGCCGCACCCAAAGGGCATAAGCCGGTGCGTCACCCTTATCGTCTATCATGTGCGCATCAGGGTAAACGCCCCGCATCTCGTCGAAATCCGAATCAGCGGCAAGGGGCTTTACGCTCACAAGCTGTTCAATTTCAAAGCGGCTTATCACCACGTCCTCTATGGCTTTTTCGGGCACGCCCAGCATATAGGAACCACGGGGTCCGTTATCTCCGCCGCTGACATTCTCAATAAGCACCCGCCGCAGAGTGCCGACACCGGGTTTGGGGTCGCCGGGTTTGACCCGTCCTCTGTCCTCAAGGCGCATGAAAATCGGCGACCACGCGCGGGTTATCTTCACGTCCGTAATGCGGAAATCCTCCAGTGTGCCGCCGTCCACCATTTCAAGGGAAATGCCGGAATCTGAATTAGGGTGCTTGATGCCCCGCGCGTCCTCGGCAACGCCGCCGATATTGCAGCGGCGGATAAGAACATTACGGAAGCTGCCCTGGGTATCTGTACCCACCTTGATGGCGTTGCAGGAGCTGTAAAGGCTGCAATCCTCCACCAGCACCCGCTCTGTGTTTTTCTCCGAAGCGCCCTTGAAGCACAGCGCGTCATCTCCGGATATAACGTCGCAGCGGCGGACTATCACATCACGGCAGCCGTCGATATCAATGCCGTCGTTATTGTAGTTGGCCTGATTGCGCACGGTAACGTTCTCCATGAGCAGTCTTTCGCAGTTGAAATAATTCTGCATCCAGCAGGCCGCGTCACGGAGAGTAATGTCATTGATATGCACGCCCACGCAGTCCACCATGCGAATAAGAAAGGGTCTGCCGGGAGTACCGTGGACGGTTTCCTCACCGGGGAAGTTATCCTGCGTGCCGCGACCGTCTATTTCGCCGCCGCAAAGACAGATATTCTCACAGCCCTCGGCGAAGACAATCGCCTGATCCATACCCATGTGGGCGTCCTGAACGGTAAAACGCTTTGCCTTATGCTCGGGATAATCGGCAAGGTCGGTGCTTGCGATAAGCTTCGCTCCCTCGGCTAACATAAGGCGCACATTGCTTCTGAGCACCAGCGAGCCTGTTACGTACTCGCTTGTCAGCAGCACCGTTCCGCCCTTTTCGGCGGCACGGTCGATGGCCAACTGAATATACTCCGTCGCCTTGCCGGAACTATAGCCCATCTCCTCGGGAGTGACTACTCCCTCCCGCTCCTGCCAGCCGGTAAGCGCACTTGTCAGTTCTGCCGCCATTGCATCCAGCCGCTCCCGCAGTTCGCCGCACCACGCGGGCAAATTCTTTCCTGTTTTCATAATATCACCCGAAAGAAAGGCAGGGAAAAGCTCCCTGCCTTTTTATCATTATTCCTTGCTTCTGTCCCAATCCTCACTAAGGCCGGGAGGAGTGGTCTGCTTTTCGTACATGGGATTATAGGTAAGGGATCCGAAGAACTTGAGAGCCTCGGCGCGCTCCTTGCGTTTTTCGGTAAGAGGCTCATCGGGAATGGCACGAACCTGCGCGTCATTACGCAGCTGGGTGCCTGCCTTGAACTCGGGGTGAGTCCAGATGAAGATATCGTTGCGCTCGATACCCATGATGACACGCTCGCCCAGTTCCTCGGGAGACATAAATATCTGGCTGAAATCGGGCATTGCGGGCATTGCGGGAGCCTCGCCGTCCTCGGAAGGAGGCGCGAAAACGGGAGCGTTGGCGTCCTTGAGTGCATCGGGACGAACCGCCTGAGAGCTGAAGCCCAGCTGGCTGTTGGTGGGGCCGGGATAAAGAACGGAAGCACCTACGTTGGTTCCCTCCAGGTCAGCGGCTACGGTCTCCATAAGACCGGATACGAAGAACTTGGTGGAGTTATACAGGGGGCAGCCGGCAACGGCGAATACGCCGCCGGTAGAGGAAGTGGAAACAACGTGAGCCTCCTCGCCGTGCTTAAGCATACGGGGAACGATTATCTTGATGCCGTTTACAACGCCCATGCAGTTGATGCCCATGATGAAATCCCAGTCGTTCCAGCTGGAATCCCACACGGTGCTGCCGGCGGAAACGCCCGCGTTATTGACCAGCAGGTGGATATTGCCGTAAAGCTCCTCAGCCTTTTCAACGGCCTTCACATAAGCCCCGCGGTCGGTTACGTCAAGGGCGATGGCGGAAGCCTCGTAGCCTCTTTCCTTGTACCACTTGAGGGCCTCTTCCAGAGCGTCCTCACGCTTGTCCACGATGCAGACCTTCATGCCGTGCTTGGCGCAGGCGTGGGCGATACCCATACCGATGCCGCTGGCGCTGCCGGTGATAAAAGCTGTTTTACCTGCAAAATTCTTGATCATGTTGAAAACTCCTTTCGGCTATTAAAACTCGGGGAATATATCATTGGGTGCGGAGGAGAAGCCCACCTTTATCTTCTCGCCCCAGCGGTTTTCTGCCCACTTGACGCGGAAGAACTGCAGGTCGCCCTGCTGGAGCATGGGGATATTGAAAACAGTGGAGGGTGTGCCGTCGCGGCCGATGCCGCGGCTCTCGGGCGGGAATACCATGCCGGTCTGCAGATTCTCAAGACCCACCGCCGCGCCCACGGTAACTACGCGGTTTCTGCCGGTATTATAGCCGGTGACGTAGGGATAAAGGCAGAATGCGTCGCCCTCATAGGCAAAGAGGGAGATGGAGCCGGGGCTGTCCAGATAATAGGGCACAGCATCGGTGAACTGGCTGCGGATAACTCGCAGAATATCGGCGGGCAGGTCGTACATACGGCCGTACTCGTCGGGCACAACGAGGGTTATCATCTGTCCCTTGCCGTAGCAGTCGCGGAGCAGCAGGGGATAATTTTCGTCGGCGCAGACGGCCTTTGCCAGCGCCCATGTGGTGTTGTTTCTATGCTCAAGCAGCGGGAAGGTCATTGCTTCACGGGAGAACACGCTGCCGGGGCTCATCATGCCGTCCTCGATAAATTCGTTGGTGGTGAACTTTCTGCCACGATAACGAATGGAGGTTATTTCCTCGATGCCCTTGCCCAGCGTTCCCTGCACGAAGCCGGAGGTCACGATGGCCTTGCCGCCGCCTGCCACGTAGTCACGCAGCTTGGTGACAACATCGGGGTCCTTCAAAGCGCGGACGGTGAGCAGCATTACGGGCGCGTCCTTGGGAAAATCGGGAGTAGGTTCCACGGGAATACCGTGCATGCCGAGAACATCTTCAAGGTGATCCTCACCCTGGCTCTTGGGAGGCAGGTAGCAGGGCACGCCGATGCAGCCGCCCATCTTGTCCAGCATTGCGTCTATCTTCTCCAGCTCAAGTCCGAGAGGAGTAATTACACGGTTGCGGTAAAGGGACGACCAGCAGAAGGCGCAAAGCTCACGGCCACGGCTGAGAGCGGTGAGATATGCCTGCTCCAGATACAGCTCCATGGGGCTGCAGCCGTAGGGGTCGAACCAGCCGCCGCCGTTGCGTCCGGGGGAGTAATTCTCCATAAGGCGCATAATGCTGTAGCTGTTGTACTTGGGCAAATGCTGGTCGCTGCGGCGGGTATTGCGGGTCTCGGTGCCGGAATAGATGCCGTCAAAAATATAGCGCTGGCTGGCAGGGTCATAGCCGGACTCCTGATATGCCTCCGACCAGTTGGGGTATTTTATAATTACCTTGCAGTTGGGATTTGCGGCCTTGGCGGTCTTCATTATCAGCTCCTCGCTGACCCCCGCAAGCTGCTCGGTGCGGAAATCCTCCCAGCTCTTGTCGCCCTTCGCCTCGCGGCATTCGTCGCAGGTGCAGTAGGTGAAGAACCAGTCGTCGATGATGAACTCGTCGAAATGGCGGGCGGTATAGGCCACGGTCTTTACCAGATACTCCCGCATGGCCTTATTTGTATAGCAGTATGTACCGCCGAAGCGCTGTTTTTCGGCGTCAGCCTCGCAGAGGTCGGGGCAGGTGGTGGTAAGCGCGCCGGAAATTTCAACGCCCTTTTCCGTGAAAAAGCGTTTAAGCATATCCAGCTGCTCTTCGGGGAGCATAAGACCGTCACGGTAAGGCTCGATATACACCTTGTCGCAGCCGCAGTATTTCTCGAAAAAGGCGAACTGTCTTGCCAGCGCTTCTTCCGTAAGGCCGTTCATATTCTGCGCGGTGCAGTAAATAGCCATTTTGAAATTACGATATCTTCCCATCAGCGTTTCTCCTTGTATATATGAAAATTTTATTAAAACTATTGTATCACACCCTCGGCAAATTACAATCATCAATTGCGTCTGAGCTTATACAAATGATTTATCTCCCCTGCCGCCTATTGTCATTTACACCACCGTCCGGTTCGTGGTATAATTACTCATCTTCATTATGGAGGTATTTTCCATGAAGCTTGTTCTGCTCACCGCCATCGGCGTAGGCGGCGCTACCGTTATCGGCGCGCTGTTGGGTTTTGTTTTCAAAAAGCTCTCTCATAAATTTTCCGACATCGTCCTCTCCTTTGCCGCGGGAGTAATGCTCTCGGCAGCGGTGCTGGGTCTTATCCTGCCCTCGGTGGAATACGGCGGCAAGTGGGGACTTCTCATCACCATAGCGGGCATATTCGTCGGTGCTGTGTGCCTTAATCTTATCGACAAGCTGGTGCCTCACCTCCATCGCCTTGTGGGTGCGGACATTGAAGAGCACCACAATGCCAGCCTCAGCAAGGTGCTCCTTTTCGTTACCGCCATTGCCATACACAATCTGCCCGAGGGCATCGCCGCCGGCGTTGGCTTCGGCTCCGGCAACACATCGCAGGCGCTCCTTATCGCGGGCGGCATCGCCCTGCAGAACATTCCCGAGGGCATGGTCATTATCGCCCCCATGCTGGCTGCAGGCGTATCCACCCGCAAGACCTTTGTATGTGCCATGCTCACCGGCGTTGTGGAGGTAGTCGGCACCCTCATCGGCTACTTTGCCGTCAGCCTCGCCTCGGCCATACTCCCCTTCGCCCTTGCCTTTGCGGGCGGAACCATGCTCTACGTAATAAGCGATGAAATGATACCCGAGACCCACGCCCACGGCAGCCAGCGGGGCGCTACCTACGCCCTCCTCGCCGGCTTCTGCGTAATGCTGGCAACGGACGTTCTCCTGGGCTGAAAGATACGATCCGACATTCTCCGATCCCTTGAAATCGTGTCGTTTTCAAGGGATTATTTATTGTTTACAAAATGTTTACCTTTAGGTGGAAAACCTTTACGTTCTATTCACGATTTCTTCACATTCATTTTTGTGTAACAGAGTAAAATCTAACCGTATTTTTAATAATCTGGAGGCAACAAGTATGACTGAAACAAATCTCGCTCATGCGCCGGAAATGGCTCCGGCACCCCCAAAGCATAAGAGAAAAAAAATGTCAGCAAAGAAAATAACCTTGCTGATAATTTTGGCTGTACTTCTCATAGGTATTGTCATCAGCGTTTACTTCCTTTTCTTCAAGGAAGAGGAACGGGAAATGCTCACCGAGCTAACCACGTGGGGTTCACTCAGTTCTGCCATCGAAGGCAGCGGCACCACCATACCCGGCGACAGCGAAACCTACTCCGTAGCCTCCATGGCTGCCATATACGAGGTCAATGTAGCTCAGGGTTCTACTGTTCAGGCAGGCGACATCCTTTTCGTTCAGGACGACTCCGAGGTTGACGACAAGATAGGTGACCTTGAGGACAGCCTCTACGACTATCAATCCGACCTCTACGATTATCAGGAGCAGCTTGCCGAGCTGCGTGAAAATGTGACCAGTCTTAACGTATACGCTCCCTTCAGCGGCATAATCACCGAGGTTTCCGGCCTTGAGGTGGGCGACAAGGTAAACGCCGGCACCCGCCTGTTTACCATCAGCGACAACCGGAACATTAAGCTCAAGCTCTATTTCAGCTACGAGTACGAGGACGACATATACCTCGGACAGAGCGCCTATCTCTCTGTTCCCGACCAAATGCTGGTGCTTGACGCGCAGGTGGCAGACATCGCCAAGGTCTCCTACATAACCGATACCGGTCTTAAGTGCTTTGCTGTCACTCTCAACGCTGCCAATCCCGGTTCTCTTGCTGAGGGTCAGTTGGCAGGCGGCTATATCCTCTCGGGCGGCACAGAAATATACCCCGCCGTCACCGGCACTCTCGAATACCGCAGCACCGAAACCGTGACAAGTCAGGTGAGCGGCGAGCTCATTTCCGCCGAAGCTGTGGATTATCTTGAGGTCAGCGAGGGTGATATTCTTTATAGCATTGACAGCGACACCTTTGAAAATCAAATCGCCAACATAGAGTCCCAGATAAAGCATCTTGAAAAGAGCATAGAAAAAACCAAAGAAAGTATCGAAGATGCTGAGGCCACCCGCAGCGAATACAAAGTAGCCAGCGACATTTCCGGCACTGTTGTATCCTGCAGTGTCACCGAAGGCGGCGAATCCATGTTCAACATGATGCAGTCAGTGACCGTCTATAATCTTGACACCATGACTCTTTCCATCGAAATAGACGAGCTTTACATCGACAGAGTCTATCAGGGTATGCCCGTCACCGTTATTCGCTCCGCAGCGGACAACACCTATATCTACGAAGCCGAAATAAGCTATCTCAGCCTTGTGGCGTCTTCGTCCAACGGCGTTGCCACCTTCCCTGCCACTATCACCATCTACTCCAACGGCGAGCTTGCCGCAGGCGTAAGCGTAAGCTATTACATTGCTTCCTCCGACACTGACGAGGGCGTACTGGCTCCGGTTTCCGCCATCAAGACCATAGACGATCAGACCGTTCTCTACGTGCAGGCCGACAAGCGCCCCGATAACGCCATTGATGTTCCCGTGGGCACCGATATCCCCGTGGGCTTCTACGCCGTACCCGTCGAGGTAGGCGGCGGCAACGGCATGTATGTAAAAATACTCTCCGGCGTAGAGGCTGACGCCGTTCTCTTCACGCGCTACGTACAGACCGCTCCCGGCGGCGGCGACAGTACCTCCGATTATGATACCGGCGAGTTTGAGGGTATGATGCCCGGCGGCATGGGTATGATGCCTGGCGGCATGGGTCAGAGCGGCATGCCCAACTTTGGCGGCCAGGGCGGTATGTCCGGCTTCGGCAACGCCGGCGGTCAGGGCGGCTTCGGCGGCAGATAAGCGGGGCAGCCTATGAATCTGATACATCTGAAAGATATTTACAAGATATATTTTGAAGGCGAGGAAAATGAGGTGCGCGCCCTCAACGGCGTATCCCTGGACATTGACTACGGCGAGTTCGTTGCCATAGTCGGCACCTCCGGCAGCGGCAAATCCACCATGATGAACATTTTAGGCTGCCTTGACGTGCCCACCTACGGCGAGTATATACTGGACGGCGTTCCCATAGCCCAGCGCAGCGAGGATGAACTGGCGCTCATACGCAGCGAGAAGATTGGCTTCATATTTCAGGGCTACAACCTTATTCCTTCTCTCAACGTATGGCAGAATGTGGCTCTGCCGCTGGCCTATCAGGGCATAAAGATAAACGAACGCTACGCCCGCGCGATGGAAGCACTGGAAAGCGTGGACATAGCAGAAAAGTCCGAAAACCGCCCGGGTCAGCTTTCCGGCGGTCAGCAGCAGCGAGTGGCAATAGCGCGAGCCATCGCCACCCGTTCCCCCGTTATCATGGCAGATGAGCCCACCGGTGCTCTCGACTCAAAAACCGGTGCGCAGGTGTTGGACATACTCAAGGAGCTCAACAGCAAAGGCACTACAGTCATTCTCATAACCCACGATAACGGCATAGCAGCCAAGGCAGGCCGCATTATCCGCCTGCAGGACGGGCTTATCACAAGTGACACAGGTAAGGAGGGATAAGCTTGGGTTCTTTTAAAATGGCAATGGAAGCCATCATGGACAAAAAAGGCCGCTCGTTCCTCACCATGCTGGGTATAATCATCGGCGTATGCGCCGTACTTATCCTCGTCACCGTGGTCACAGGCATGAACGCCGACATGGAAGCCTACTACGCCAAGCTGGGCGTAAACAAGGTAAACATAACTATAAACTGCTACGACCCCAGAGACGGAGTAACAAAAATGGATGACCTCTACGAATTTGTATCGGAGGAACTCAGCGACGTCAGCGAGGGCATATGCCCCGCGGACACACTTTCCGGCGCTGTTATCAAGCGCAGCATGTATTCCGTGGATACTCCCACCACCTACTTGGTCAACGACCAGTTCTCCGTCTGCAACAACTATGTTATCGACAGGGGCAGAGAAATCAGCTTCGTGGACATAGACAAGCGCAGCCATGTCTGCGTCATCGGTGCCTACGTAGCCCAGACTCTATTCCCTTACTCCGACCCCATCGGCGAGATCGTATACCTGAACGGCACTCCATTCACCGTGGTAGGAGTGTACTACGCCAAGGACGGTGCGGCGGAAAGTTCTATGGACGACATGGTGGCTATCCCCTATTCCCTCAACCGTGAGCTTCTCAAGCGATCCTTTATCCGCGAGCACACGCTTAAAATAGATATCGCGGACAACATGGACCCCGCCATTACGAAGGTGAAGGCATGGCTCGAGGAAAATGTTGACGCATACACCGGCACCTATACCGTAAAAAATGGTAACGATTCCATGAATGAAACCCAGGAGGAAACCACCTCCCTGAGCCTTATCCTCGCAGGCGTCGCCTGCATTTCCCTGCTTGTAGGCGGTATAGGCATTATGAACATCATGCTGGTCACCGTCACCGAACGAACCCGTGAGATCGGCATAAAGAAGGCCATCGGCGCAAGAAGAAAGGTCATCATAACTCAGTTCATGGCAGAAGCCGGCGTTCTTTCTTTCCTTGGCGGCCTCATCGGCATAATCCTTGGCTATGTGGGCTCTGTGGTGATCGGCAAGGCCATGTATGACCTTATTCTCACCCCCAGCGTTATCTACGTTGTGGCGGCAGCGGTATTTTCCATCGTTATCGGAGTCACCTTCGGCCTGTACCCGGCGGTAAAAGCCTCCGGTCTCCAGCCCGTTGATGCGCTGAGAGCCGACTGACGCTTGAAATCAAACAACCTTATAAAATGTGAGGCAGAAAATATGAAACGAATTATCAGCATACTGCTGGCCGTGTGCCTGATGGCGGCCTGCATTCCCTCCGCAGGAGCTGCTTTCCCCGATATCAAGGATGACAATACCGCCCTTGCCGCAAGCGTGCTGGCTAGCATGGGCGTAGTATCCGGTTACGAGGACGGCTCGTTCCGTCCGGACGCATCTCTTACCCGCGCTGAATTCTGCAAGCTTGTCATAGTTATGATGGGTCTTGAGGACAAGGCGGACGCAGCCGCCCGCGGCAGCGTTTTCTCCGATGTAAAAAGCAGCGAATGGTTCGCAGGCTATGTTAATCTGGCCGCGAAAGAGGGTCTTGTAAACGGTAAGGGCGACGGACGCTTCGCTCCCTCCGACAGCATAACTCTTGGTGAGGCCGTTACCATTCTCATTCGCATCCTCGGTTACACCAGTTCTCAGGTGGGTGCCGTATGGCCCCGTGACTACGTTAATTTTGCCGCTGACCTTGGCATGAGCGAAAACGTAAGCTGCGGCATGAACGAAAAGCTGAGCCGCGGCGAAGCTGCCCTGCTGATGTGCAATATGCTCCGCTGCAGCACTGCCGCAGGCAAGGATTATTACACTGCTTTGGGTCTTGAAACAAACGACAACGTACTGCTCACCTCCGTGGGTATCGACAATGTCATGGTCTACCTTATCGACAAGGGCGAGGTAAAGACCTATCCAGTCGACATCACTTTCCCTGCCGACCTTATTGGCGGCATCGGCGCTCTCCTGCTGGACGATGACGCGGCAGCAGGCTTTGTTCCCGAAAAGGACGCAGTGGACTATGTAGATGTGGACGCCGCCGAAAAGACCTCTTCTTCCATCACCGGCAGCGACGGCATTACCTACAAAATCCCCGCCACCGCCAAGGTGGTATGCGGTAACAGCGTTTACAGCTGGACGCAGAAATGGATGGGCGTAAGCTCCGCCCGCCTGTACATCAAGCGCGGCGAGGTATATCTTGTATACGTCCCCGCAGAGAACAGCGGCGGCGCAGTGGTGGCCACCACACAGTCCGCTTACTCGGAAATAATGCGCAAGCTGGACGTTTCCGATGCCGCTCTTTATAAAAACGGCTCTCCTGCCGAAATTGATGATCTCGCCCAATACGACGTGGCTTACTACGATGAGCTGCTTGGCGCGGTGATGGTCTCCGACCGCAAGGTAAGCGGCTTCATTGAAAACGCCTATCCCAACATGAGCGGTGCCGAAACCATAACAGTAGGCGGCAGCACCTACACGCTCCTTGATTGCGCCAGTGAAAGCGCGGCGAAATTTGACATTGGCAGCAAGGTGACGCTGCTGCTCACCGATGACCTCAAGGTAGCCGCTGTATGCTCCGCTGCTTCCGTAAGCGTGGACATGGTGGGTCTTTCCTCCACTGACGGCAGAACCGTCACTCTCCCCGGCGGCATCACCGTGAGAGGCAGCTCTGTCAGCAGCGGCACCAATGCCATGCTTTACGGCAGCCTCGTAAGCGTGTGGGAAACCTCCCGTGGAGAGCTTCAGCTTTCCGGTACAGGCACAGTTACCGTAAAGAGCATGAATCCCAAAAACGGCACCGTGGGCGGCTATGAACTGGCTCACGGCGCGGTATTCTACGAATGGGCCGGCTCCGGCTACGCGGTCGAGATTCCCTTCGCCGACATAAGTCAGAAGAGCTACATCAGCGGCGATTACATTGACTACATACACCTCAACTCCGCAGGCAAGGTTGATATCGTTCTCTTCAACGCCCTCACCGGAGCCTGCTATGACTATGGTTTTGCTCGCTTCTCCACCCGAGGTGAAAGCACATACCTGACTATTGAAAATGGTAACAGCCAAAACTTCAGCGGCATCAGCGGCATGAGCGTTTCCGAGGGCGACGGCATCGGTCTTGCGGGCAGCAACGGCCGCGTTGCTGACGTTGTGAAGCTTACCCGCGTAAGTGGCCTTGACGTAAGCGCTTTTTACAGCACTGAGCTTATGGTGGTAAAGAATAACGAGATCGCAATAAGCGATAACGTGCAGGTATATAACGCCAATCTTGACAGTTGGAGCAGCAGTCTCGAAGACGTGATAGCCTTCGCAGGAAGCTACACCGTCTACTATGACAAAACGCCCTCCACCGGCGGCCAGGTGCGCATAATCGTTCTTGAAAAATAATACTAAACACAAACACCCCTCAGTTCATTTCTGAGGGGTGCTGCTGTTTTTGGGTTATTCTTTTCGCGTTATCGCGCGCTGCCCGATGCACATTATGAGCCACACCGCGGCAAAGAGCACCGTCAGCGGCGCAAGAAGATAAATTTCAAAAGGCACAAAAACGTGCATGATATTCGGCGGCACCGCTATACCGAGGGTATAAATGCCAAGGTCTATGCTTGTCAGCCACGGACGGGCGATCACGCCAAGTATACCGTTTTCCCTATAGCTGCCCGCCGCGCGAATAAGCTGCTCGGCGCGCACAAATGCCGGTGGCCCCGCCGAAAAGAGGCCGTTTATTTCTCTGTCATATACGTGCCACAGATTACTGCCGCCGAACCAGCCCGGCTTTTCCGTAGGCAGCAGCAAATAGGGGCGGGTGTGGGGCGAGTCCTTACGCATCACGCCCAGCTTTTCCGAAAAGGCGCCCGGCTCGTCATAGCCCGCCACGTTCTTTGACAGCTTCAGGCTGTATACGTCACCGCTGAGGAAGCAGTCCTCGTCCCAAAATATATAGATATGATACAGGGTGTAGTCGTTGAGCTCGTCCACCGTCACCCATGAAGCAGGCTCTTTCAGCACCTCGGCCTTTTGAAACAGCGCCCGGGCACTCAACGCATGGTGGCGGTCAATGAGGCACATTACCAGCAGCAGAGCGGCAATACCGAAGCTCACACCGGAAACGCAGATTTTCGCTCCCACCTTCAATTTGCGGGAAATAAGCCACGCTATGAGGGCGAATATCTCCGTGGTCAGCAGATACCAGGGGCAATGCTTCAGCCATCGTGACGCGCCTGCGGTGTTGATAAAATGCAGCGCCACGTCCCGAGCCTCGAAGGGCGGCGTAGTGACGCCCATGCCCGGAGGCGCATTTTGGTTTGACCTGTATATGCTCGCCATAAGCTCCGCGCTTTCCGCCGTTTTCTCCCGCAGAATAAGCACAGCAGCCAACAGAAACAGCATTACCAGCAGCGGCAGCCAAAGTATCACGTGGCTGCACCGTTTTTTTGTCATTTGCACGCAGAAGAACACCAGCAGAACCAGCGCGAATGCCAGCACATAACCAAAGTACCAGCTTTGCATACCAAGCTGCTCACCGTTAAGCAGGCGAAGCCCTCTATGGCAGCCATATTGACTTCAGCTGACACGCTATCACCCGCTTTCTGTTTCGCTCAACTGCAAAACAACGGAGAGCAGGTGCTCTCCGTTGTTTGAATACTGATATCAGATATCGCCGCAGAGGACGTCAGCCAGCTGCATGGCGTATGCCAGTGCGCGGCCGTAGCTGTTGCCGTTGAGCAGCAGAGGATAGTCAACTGCGTACATGCCGCCGGCAGCGTTACCCACAGCGTAGAGGCCAGGGATATTCTTGGCGTCTGCGCCGATTACGTTCAGGCTGGTATCGACCTGAGCGCCGCCGAAAACGTCGAGGAGAGAGGGACCCCACTTGCAAGCGTAGAAGGGGCCCTGCTCGATGCTGGTGAGCAGTCTGGTGCGCTTACCGAAGTCAACGTCGTCGCCGTTGGCAACCAGCTCGTTGTAGCGCTTTACGGTCTTGAGCAGGTTCTCAACGGGAACTTCCATCTTCTCTGCCAGTTCTTCGAGGGTGTCGGCTACGAATGCGTTTCCGTCGTCGATGTACTTCTGCATAACATTTGCCATTCTCTCGCGGTCGAAGCTGTCGCCAACAACGCTCAGAGGCATCATGCCCTGGCCGCCCAGCTCACTGAAGCGGTCAGCCATTTCGTCCAGGTACTTGCTGTCCCAAACGGAGTAAGCGAAGTCGCCGCCGGGCTGCATGAGGCAGCGGACGGACTTAGCCTGCATCCAGGTATCCTCGTTCATGAAGCGCTTACCGAGGCGGTTAACGTGGAGGAAGAAGCCCTGATAGCCGCTGAAAGCAAGAGCATGGATGGTGGGAGCCCATTCGGGGTTATCCAGAGCTGCGCCTGCCCAGTATGCCATCTTCTGGCCGTCGCCGGTGTTGCCCTTACGCTTTACGTGCTGGCTGGGACGGGTGCCGATGGGGCAGAATGCTTCCATCATTTCGGGATCGTCGCTGCAGTCGCCGGTGGCGAGAACAACAGCCTTGGTGCCGACATAACGGCGATACTTGCCGTCTTCGCACATTGCGACGCAGCCGGTTACACGGCCGGTTTCGTCCTTCTCGAGGTATACGGCATAGGTGCTGCGATGGAGAGTGCCGCCCATTTCGAGGAATGCCTTCTCAAAGATCTCGCAGGCCAGGAAGCCGCCGCCCCAGTGCTTATACTTCTTACTGTCTCTCTTCTGGAAGATGTGGTGGGTGCCGGGATACTCGCTGAACATGGGGCCCTTGTAAGCCTCATATACGCCAACCTCGAGGCAATCGCCTGCAAGGTCCAGCATCCAGTGGAAGCCCTCGGCGCTGCGGTTGATAAACAGCCACAGCAGGTCTTCCTGAACGCGGCTGCCGCTCATCTTCAGCCAGTCGGCGGCCAGCATCTTCTTGTCAATTTCAATGCCCTTTTCAGCCATTACGCGGCTGTTAACGGCAGCGATCTGACCGGCGAGAGCCTGCATGGTCTTGTTCTTGTCGATAATGATGGTGTCGAGACCGCGATATCTGCAGCGAGCACCTGCGGCAAGGCCGCTGATACCGCCGCCGATCATAATAACATCAGCGGTGAGAGTTTCGACGATTTCGGTCTCCGCGATCTTCTCGGGAGGAGTTTCCCAACTGTAGCCCTTCTTGGGCGCACGGTTGGAATAGAATTTCATTTCGAGTTCCTGCATGATAGGTTTCCCCTTTCAATTTTTGTTTCAAACTTAGATGAAGTAATTATAACGCATACATGGCGTTTGCACAAGTATTTATTGTATTCCGTATTTGCCAAACAAATATCGAACACATATTCAGACAAATCCAGGTCATCATTCCAAGCAACACCGTACCCACTCACATCTATAGCAGCACACTTCGCTCAAAGAGTGATTTCCGTTATACAAAAATGCGCTGACCCAGAAAAATGGGTCGGCGCATTTTCTGTTTGTATCTCATTACAAGCTAAAGAGAACAGCGGGGTACGACAATTCACTTTTTTATTGCCGCACACTTATAGCCTATGCTTGAAATATTCCGGAAGCTCGCAGCGATAATCTCCGAAACAGCGGATATCTTCCTTCAGCGCAAGCAGTGTGCCGCGAAAATCGTGAGCGCGAAGGGCGTTTATGATTTCCTGGTGGTGAGCCGTATCGTTCAGGAGCAGAATATCGTCCACGTTCTCCCAATATATCTGCGCGTATGCTCGTTTCAGTCTGCGCATGGTCAGGAGAAGCACTTCCTCTATGTAATGATTCTTTTCACGGGAGATAAGAAGCATATGGAACTTGGTATTGCTTTCCCAATGCAAAGACACGTCATCTGCGTTAGCGGCACACTCCCGGTCTATCTCCTCAAGACGGTCTATATGCTGAGGCGTGATGGTGTCAAAGGCCATGCACAGTATGGTACCTTCAATCAAATAGCGGGTACGCAGCATATCCTCAACATCTTCTCTTGTCAGCCGAAGCACCTCATAGCCGTAACGTGGGATACTGCGCAGCACATTGTCATTACACAGCGCTATCAGCGCATCGCGTACGGGCGACTTGCTGCAATGAAACCTTTCGATCAGTTCTTTTTCATGAAGAATCTGGTTGGGACGATATTCATTGGTAAATATACTCTCCAATATCTCGTTATACAATTTATCCTTCAAGTTCGTTTCGCGCTCGCTCATAAGCACCGCCTTTCTTTCTACCTCTTTAAATCGTTCTCATTTTTTAATAATTATATCAAATTCACTGTAAAAAAACAAGCCCGAACTCCCTGCAAACGGTCCTGCCACAGCGCTATAACCGCAAAAAATCAAAGTTCAACAGCACATTATGCTAAAAATTTCAAATTTCGGCTCTTTATTTTGGCAATATTTACGATAGCCATACTTTAGCGATTTATGCTATCATAGTTTAACAATATCACTGATATTATTAGTGGTATTGTTAAACTCAATATTATTAGTAATACAAGGAGGTTTGGCATGGACGAAAGGCTCGTGGAAACATATCTACGCATATTGAGCAGCGAGCTGGTTCCCGCTCTCGGCTGCACCGAACCGATCTCAATAGCGCTGGCAGCCGCTAAGGCGAGGCAGCTTTTGGGTGCAGACCCAGAGAAAGCCGAAATCTGCTGCAGCGGAAACGTTATCAAGAACGTAAAGGGCGTAAAGGTTCCCAATTCGGGCGGCCAAAAAGGTGTGGAGATTGCCGCGGCCCTGGGCGCGCTGGGCGGCGATCCGGAGCTGGAACTGGAGGTGCTGACCGCGGTAAACGACGCCGAGCGGCAAAAAGCCTCGGAATGGGTCAAAGACGGCAAAGTTACCTACAGCGTCAAACCCGACGTGGACAATCTCTACATTGACGTAGTACTGACTTCCGGAGACAACAGAGCACGCGCCGTCATCTCCCGGTATCATACCCGCTTTATACATCTTGAACAGAACGGCGAGATTTTGCTTGATGTGTCCGATGAGGAGTCTGCCCATTCTGCGTCTCAGGACACGGCAATTCTCAAAGCTGCCCTTAACATGGACGGCATTCTCGACTTCGCCGCAACCGTGGATATAAGCAAGGTTGAAAAGCTTCTTCAGCGGCAGATAGAGATGAACACCGCTATCGCAGAATACGGCTTGGAAAACAGCTGCGGTTGTCAGGTAGGCCGCACGATTCTTGACGCCTACGGCGAAAACGTGCGCGAGCGCGCCAAGGCGTACGCCGCCGCCGGTTCAGACGCTCGTATGAGCGGCTGCACCCTGCCGGTAGTCATCAACTCCGGCAGCGGAAATCAAGGAATAACAGTATCCCTGCCTGTAATAGAGTACGGAAAGGCACTTAAGGTTTCCCGCGAGAAGCTTTTCCGGGCGCTAATTATCAGCAACCTTGTAGCTATGCATCAAAAATATTATATCGGCAACCTCTCCGCTTTCTGCGGTGCGGTATCCGCCGCTGCAGGTGCTGGCGCGGGCATCACTTATCTTTGTGGCGGGGACGCGGAAGCCATTTTCAGAACGGTAACAAACACCCTTGCCAATGCCGGCGGCATAATATGCGACGGCGCCAAGGCCTCCTGCGCGGCAAAGATAGCTTCCGCGGTGGACGCGGCGCTGATGGCAAACGAGCTGAGTCTGCGCGGGCTGCAGTTCCCGGACGGCGAAGGCATTGTCTGCGAGGATATTGAGGTCACCATGAAAAATGTGGGCCATGTGGGTAAATTCGGCATGAAGGACACCGACAGGGAAATACTTCGCATAATGACAAAGCAGGTCTGCTTCTGAGTTCCAAGCATAAAGCCCGCCTCGCGGGCAGCTGAATAAATCAAGTACATAAAAATAAATAGAGAAAGGACAAAAAGTTATGAGTGAAGAAAAGTCCGTTATCGTAAATCAGTCCACCACTGATTTTCTGCCTGCCCTCGCCTATCGCGCAGCAGTCGTTGCCTACTCCAAGAGAAATTACATGACCAAGAAGGAAGCCGCAAATCAGGGCATTGATCTGACTCCCGTTTCCGCAGAAGTTCAGCGCAAGGCAAGCATTGAAACTGCCCGCGGCATCAAGGCTAAGATGGACGATCCTGCCAACGTGGGTGAATTTGCGCAAAAGATGCTGGGTGGTCCCGTAGGTGTTGGTGCTTATGAGGCGGAGTTCATCGAAACGAGCCCCGATAAGGCCGATCTGGAATACCACTTCTGTCCCCTGGTGCAGGCATGGCAGAGCATGGGTCTCAGCGATGAGGAAATCGGCGAGCTTTGCGACAGCGCCATGGTCGGCGACCACATCATCGCCGAAGAAATGGGCTTCACTCTGGATCTGCAGAAGGCTATCGCCAAGGGTGATCACGTATGTAAGCTGGTCTTCACAAAGAAGAAGGATCAGTGATGATGCATGATAATAGTGATTCGGAAGTGCTGATATGCTGAAGTACATTATCAAACGAATACTTATGATGATACCGATATTCATCGGGCTTACGTTTATTGTCTATCTGCTTCTCTCCCTGATGCCCGGCGAAAATGCGGCGGAGGCGGAGGTAACAAAAACCATATTGGCAGGCACTCAGGTCACAGCTGAAATGGAAGCGGCCATATATCACAAATACGGCCTTGACGTCGGCATAGTCCAGCAATATATAAACTGGATAAAGTCGCTGTTTTCCGGAACATGGGGCAACACCTACGGCAACCTGAGCAAGACCGTTATAGGAGTAATAGGCGAAAGAATAGTCCCCACGCTTATACTCATGGGAACCGGTCTTGGACTGGGCATCATTATCGCGATCCCGCTGGGCATACTCTCCGCTCTGCGTCCCAAGGGTATAGTCGATAATATATCCACCGTTCTGACCTTTTTGGGCAACTCCCTGCCGGGCTTTATGCTCTCCATATTGGGTATATACATATTCTCCGTATGGTTGGATCTGCTGCCCTCCCAGTACAGTACCAGCGGCAAGTACCCGTACATCGTTTATCTGGCCCTGCCGGCCTGCATAAAGGCGTTCACCTGCATGGGCGCGTTTATCAAGCAGACCCGCAGCAGTATGCTGGAGGTTATGAGTGAGGAATATGTCAAGACCGCAAAGTCAAAAGGCTTGCCTTATTACAAGGTTGTGTTCAAGCACATGCTCAGAAACGCATCCATTCCGATAGTGACCTCCATCGGTCTTACCGTGCCTACGCTTATCGGTGGCTCGGTAGTCATAGAGCGTATCTTTTCGTGGCCCGGTCTGGGCAGCTATCTGGTTGATGCCATCAATATGCGTGATATCCCCGTAATCATGGGAATTGTCACACTGATAATCATTATAGTTTTGCTTACAAACCTTGTTCTGGACATTATCTACACATGGCTGGATCCAAGGCTGAGGGTTTGAGGTGAGTACAGATGAAAAAACAGAAAACAACTCAGCCCCGCCTGAAAAAGCAGGGCGTTATGTACCGCCTGCTGCGGGATCCCAAAGCCATGATAGGCCTTATATTTGTAGTCGCCGAAATCCTTCTTGTGACTTTCCTGCCAATTATTCAGGGTCTTGACCCCAACACGGTATACGGCGACGCCCTCGGAAAGTCCCCCGAAGCCTCCGGTCATATACTCGGTCTCACCGATGCTTATCAGGACGTCTACTCCCGCCTGCTCTACGGCGGCAGAGTTTCCCTCATTATTGGCATCGGCTCGACCCTTATCGGCCTGGTTATCGGCGTTCCCGTGGGCCTCATAGCCGGATATTACGGCGGTAAAGTCAATACGATCCTTATGCGCTGCGCCGAGATCGTTATTTCCTTCCCGTCCCTTGTTCTGATGCTGGTTATGGTGGCAATATTCGGCGCAAACATGAGCGTGCTTTGCTTCATTCTCGGCTTCCTTGGCTGGCCAAGCGCAGCAAAGCTGATAGAGAGTAACGTCCGCTCCGTATCCCAAAAGGAATATGTGGAGGCCTCCCGCGCGCTGGGAAAGGGCAATCTGAAAATTATTTTCCAGGATATAATGCCCAATGTTCTCGGCCCGGTGCTGGTAACTATCCCCTTCCGCGTATCCACCGGTATCCTCTCCGAGGCGTCACTGAGCTTCCTCGGCGTGGGAATTGAAAACTCCTGGGGCAAGACCATCAACTACGCCATGTCTTCCTTCGTTATGAAGCATGAGCCGTGGATATGGGTCCCGGCGAGCATACTCCTGATACTCACCATAGTGTCTATCAATCTTCTCGGTGAAGGCATAAGAGACGCCTTCGACCCCAAAATGGCAAGATAATTTTAAATAACGAAAAGAGGAGAACACAATGAAAAACAAGTTGAAAAAGCTTATATCCATAGTACTCTGTGTCGCTATGCTGCTCAGCCTCGCCGCAGTGCTCGGCGGCTGCAGTAAGGACAGCGGAACCAGCGATGTTCCCGGCAGCGAAGGCAGCACCGGCTCCGAAGTAAAGCCCGCTGAAGCTCCCACCATAGTATTCGGTCTTTCCAAGACATGGGAAACCCTCAGACCATTCGACTTCATCAACGGCACCACCTTCCAGGTTGGCAGCCAGATTTTCGACAAGCTCATTTACATGGACGAGGAAAGCAAGCTCCATCCCAGAGGCGCAGAGTCCTGGGAGTGGTCTGAGGACGGCATGACCCTCACCTTCCACCTTGATCCCGACGCCACCTGGCACGACGGCGAAAAGGTAACCGCTGAGGACTATGTTTTCTCCTACAAGCTCTACGCCACCTCCGAGGTCCAGTTCCAGAACCGCGCCGGCACCAAGTATCTTGAGGGCGTTGACGCCACCACCGGCATCGAGCTCGAGCCCGACGCCGCCGCTGCCGAGGCAGTTGACGAATACACCCTGAAGTTGAAGATGAACTCCGCATACAATCAGAACTCCTACACGGCTGCTGCTCTGAACGCAATGTTCGTTCTTCCCAAACACTGCTTCACCAATGAGGACGGAACCCTCATGAGCGATGAGGCCATTTATAATTCCGATTTTTGGAACGCACCCATCGGCTCCGGCCCCTGCATTTATGAAAGCGAAGTCACCGACAGCTCCATAACCCTAAAGGCAGACGCCGACTATCACCTGGGCGCACCTCAGTTCGGCACCATGATAATGCAGGTCATCGACACCTCCACCGCCATTGATAAGATCATTTCCGGCGACGTGGATATTCTCGGCTTCAACCTTACCACCGAGGTCGCAGAGCTGTATCTCGACGACGACGATGTCAACATCGTCAAGGAAGCCAACCCCTCCACCCAGGTAAACCTCTGCTTCAACAACAAGCGAGTTCCTCAGAAGATCCGTCAGGCAGTTGACTGCGGCATCAACAAGCAGGACATTCTCAACAAGCTCTACAGCGGCAACGGCGTAGTCAACAACTCTGCCATCTTCCCCACCTACCCCGGCTACACTGCCAAGGACATCTATGATCCCGACAGAGCCGCTGCCCTGGTTCAGTCTGCCATTGCAGACGGCGATTGGAGTGCCGACAGCAAGCTGGTCATCGGCGTTGTAAGCACCGGCGGCGAGAATGCCGCTACCCTGATAAAGAGCCAGCTTGAGCCTATCGGCATTGCCGTTGAAATCAAGCAGGACGAGATGGCAACCATCCAGCAGGCCATGATAACCGACCTTGGCGACACCGAGCAGTTCCAGTACAGCTGCGCTATCTGGTCCATCGGCATCACCTATGTCCCCACCAAGATCATGGGTATCTATGCCCTTTATGCAGACTCCCTGTTCATGCATAACGACACCTCCGCCATTCTGCCCATCTTCGGCGGCTACATGTCCGTGCAGCAGCCCGAGGACGAGTTGGCAATCATTCAGGCATTCCAGAATTGGGAGCTTGAGAACGTTCCTCAGAGCACTATAGTCCAGTATGGCGCCTATTCCGCTACCGCTCCCGGAATAAGCAACGTAGACCTTTTCAACAACGCCAACTACAACCAGGCTTCCTGGCTGTGGGACATCAGCTGATCCGAGGTAGCATATGCATACGCCGGTTTTAAAGGTTGATGGACTGTGCGTCAGTTTTAAAATCAACAAAAGAGAAGTCTCCGCTGTGGAAGACATAAGCTTCGAGCTGTACAAGGGGCAGTGCCTTGGCATCGTTGGCGAATCCGGCTGCGGAAAAAGCGTAACGGCAAACGCCATTATGGGTCTACTGCCCAAGTACAGTGGGCGCATCAGCGCCGGAAAGGTTATCCTTTCCGGCAAGGAGCTTACCGCCATGTCCGAAAAGGAGCAGAGAAAGGTTCGCGGCAAGGAAATATCCATGATATTTCAGGAGCCTATGACCAGTTTGAACCCCGTCTATACAATAGGCGACCAAATGGCGGAAATGATACGCTCCCATCGAAAAATGTCCAAAAAGGAAGCGCTCAAGCTGAGCGAGGAAATGCTGCATCGAGTGGAGATCCCCGAACCCGGACAGCGCATACACGAATATCCCCACCAGCTTTCCGGCGGAATGCGCCAGAGAGTGATGATAGCCATGGCAATGCTGTGCTGCCCGGATGTACTGATAGCGGACGAACCCACCACAGCCCTTGACGTTACCATTCAGGCTCAGATACTTGATCTTATGGACGAACTCAAGCATTCCTCCGATACGGCGATAATGCTCATAACTCATGACATGGGTGTTGTGGCGGAGGCGACCGACCGCGTTATAGTAATGTACGCCGGTCAGGTGGTGGAGCAGAATTCCACGGAGAACATTTTCAAAGCTCCGCTCCACCCCTATACGCAGGGTCTGCTTAAGGCTATCCCCCGCTCGGACGAGGACGCAGCTGAGCTGTTCACCATTCCCGGTAAGGTTCCTACCCTCGAGGAAATGCCCGCGGGCTGCCGCTTTGCCGACCGCTGCCCCTATGCAACGGATAAGTGCAGGGAGCAGATCCCCCCGATATTTCCTGCCGGCAGCGGCACTGTGCGCTGCTGGAAATATGAGCAGGAGGTGTAGCGATGGCAGAATCCTTGTATCAGATAGAAAATCTGAAAAAGTATTACGTTACCAAAAAAGATATATTGGGACGTCCGCTTAAAACGGTAAAGGCATTGGACGATGTTTCCTTCACCGTCAATAAGGGCGAGATACTCGGTGTAGTGGGCGAATCCGGCTGCGGCAAAACCACTCTCGGCCGTACGATACTGAAGCTTCAAGACCCCAGCGACGGCAAGCTCATTTTCGACGGCAGCGATATAACCGCGCTCACTACCAATGAAATGCGCCAATACAGACACAGAATGCAGATAGTCTTTCAGGACCCCTACGCTTCAATTAATCCACGAAAGACAATTCTCGAATATGTGAAGGAACCCCTGAAGGTATTCGGGATAGGCAGCGACGAGGAACAGACAAACCGTGCTGTTGAGCTGCTCAAAAGGGTCGGTCTCTCCGATTCCCATATACACCGCTATCCCCACGAGCTTTCCGGCGGACAGCGCCAGCGAGTAGTGATCGCCCGCGCCGTAATTTCCGCCCCGGAGCTTATCGTATGCGACGAACCTGTTTCCGCTCTCGACGTATCCGTAAGAGCCCAGATACTCAACCTGATGAAAGAGCTGCAGCGGGAGATGGGCATTTCCTACCTGTTTATCTCCCATGATCTGAGCGTGGTACGTTATTTATGTGACAGGATAATAGTCATGTATTTGGGTAAGATTGTGGAAATGGCAGATAAGCATGAGCTTTTCTCCAATCCCCTCCACCCGTATACGCGCACCCTTCTTTCCGCCATTCCGGTGCCGGAATACGGCACAAAAAAGGAGCGTCTTTCCCTGTTGGGAGAGCCGCCAAGTCCGCTTGATCCCCCATCCGGCTGCCGGTTGCATACGCGCTGCCCCAACGCAAGCGAAGAATGCTCTCGCTGTGAGCAGCGACTGGTGGATATAGGCGGCGGACATTTCGTTGCCTGCGGTCATATCACCGCACAGTTGTAAACGTCATTTCCCGGATTTCTTCCTTCTATAAAAATATCCCCGTGCCACATTCAATTCGCGGACACGGGGATATTTTTATACGTTTCCAATGTGAAGCTGCCAAATTCCGTTCCTGTCTCAGGCCCGTAAAATATGCCGTTTATTGCTGCAAAACCCATACGGAATACAAGATTCTCCTAAGGCCGAGTTTACCGGAAACGAAAGCCAGCTTTTTGCGCAAAAAGGCTCAAAAATTCAAAGGAATATGCTATTGGCCTTTAGCGGAGGCTTGTGCTATAATGCAGGCAGTAAGTCTATGAGGAGGCCTCAATATGAATAATCCAATCGCGAAAATCCATACCACCAAAGGTATTATTACAGTGGAGCTCTATCCGGAGCACGCCCCCAATACCGTCAACAGCTTTATTTGGGCAGCCCGTGAGAATATGTACGAGAACCGTTTGATAAAGCGTGTGGTTCGGGGCTTCGTTCTGCAGCCCTCCTACTGCTTCTTTGATGACAAGCGCTGTGACTTTATGCTGGAGGGCGAGTTTGAGTCCAACGGCATCAAAAATGATTTGATATTCGAAAAAGGCATTGTGGCCATGGCGGGCAACGGCACCGATGAAGCTCACGGCTGCGAGTTTTTTATCACCCTCTCCGACGATGCAAGAGAGCGCCTGCAGGGCAAATACGCAGCCTTCGGCAAGGTCATTGACGGCTACGATGAAGTGGAACGCATTGAGAACGTGGAGCTGCAGGAAGTGCCCATGAAGGGCTTTGAGCAAATCAAGGTACCACAGCCCGTAGTTGACGAATTTATGGTTCATGTGGAGGTCGAGACCTTCGGCGTTGACTATCCCAAGCCGAATATAAAATACTGGGTGGAATAAGAGCGAATATCCAATTACCGGACTATGCTTAATTTGATTTCCTTGTTTCAGCATCAAAAAATCGGCAGAATATAAAACCTTGCGTCGGCAAAAATATAGCTTGCTATACCCAATCAACAAACAAGGAGATAAACAAAATGTCTAAGGCCAACAGTATTATGACTCCCAATGCCCGCGATGTCATGGATAAGTTCAAGCAGGAAGTTGCTCCCTTCCTCTTTCGACATAATCCTCCAAAATCCCCAAAAAGATGTGTCACGTACGAACCGCAAAATATGAAGGGCTCGATAAATCAAAGGCTGGGCATAAAGTTGAATCGGAGTACATAGTGGGGCAAGGTTAATGATTGACTGGAAATGCTGTCTATGATACACTCTAAAGTAGGATTGCGGTAAGCGCAAATTTTACTATTATATTATCGGAGGGTTATTATGGACAAGAGAACCAGAGTGCTCAATGCGCTTAACAAGCAGCCGGTTGACCATGTTCCGGTAGGTTTTTGGATTCATTTCTTCGATGAAGATTATCAATTCATGACCGGTCAGCCCTGCATTGATGCCCATATTGATTATTACAGCAAGCTTGACCTTGACTTTGTTAAAATCATGAGCGACGGATATTTTCCTTTCCCCACCGAGGGTGAAGTGAAAACCATCGAGGATCTGCTTAAAATCAAGCCGCTAGACAGAAATCATCCGTGGATTACCGGACAGTTGGAAAGAGCTCGCGTCCTTGTAGAGAAGTTCGGCAAGGATATGTGTATGTTCTATAATATTTTCAACCCTTTCACTTCTCTTAAGACGGCCATTTCGGACGAGCTTGCTATGGAGTTTGCCCGAAATAACAAAAACGAGCTGAAGAAAGTCCTTGACGCTGTCGCTCAGAGCAGTGCTCTGCTCGCGGAGCTTATCATTACCGAATGTGGCTGCGATGGTATATATTACTGCGTCCAGAACGCCGAGTATACCCGCTTCACCGAGGAGGAATACAAAGACATTATAGTCCCCAGCGAGTTCTATGTGCTTGAGCATATAAACCGTTATTCCGACAACAACATTATGCACTGCTGCGGATTTATGGGAGAGCCAAACAGGACAAGCCTTTGGTATGACTATCCTGTCAAGTGCGTAAACTGGGCAACTCATGTTGAGGACATTCCTCTCCACGAGGGTCGCTTCCTCTTCGGCAACAAGACCATTCTCGGCGGTTTTGACACCCATTGGGGTGTTGAATCCACTGATGAGCAGCGCGGCATACTGTACCACGGCTCCAAGGAGGAACTACAGGAATATACCCGCCAGCTCATTCTTGATACCGGTAAGCTGGGTGTAATGATTGGCGGCGACTGCACAATGGATCACCGCATGGATCTTGAACGCGTAAACTGGATAATTGAGGCAGCAAGAAGTATCTGATAATGCTGCAATCAAAAATAATGAGGCCTGATGCGTTTCATCGCATCAGGCCTCTGTTTCGTTATAAAACACTCCTGTATCCATGCTCACAGTTCTTTATTACAACATCAAAAAATTAGCAGAATATAAAACAACGTGTCGGCAAAAATATAACTGCAATACCCAATAAACAAACAAGGAGATAAACAAAATGTCTAAGTCCAACAGCATTATGAATCCCAACGCCCGTGAGGCCATGGATAAGTTCAAGATGGAAGCTGCCAACGAAGTCGGCGTTAACCTCAAGCAGGGCTACAACGGCGACCTCACCTCCAAGCAGGCCGGCTCCATCGGCGGCCAGATGGTCAAGAAGATGACACCCGTACGAACTGCGAGATACGAACGAGTTGATAGGACTAAAGTTGGGTATAAGGTAGAGGTTGAGTACATAGCGGGGCTGGTGGTGTAAATAAATATTTCAATATCTGCCACCTGTCCACAATAATATAAATGCGCTGAACTTCAGATAGTTCAGCGCATTTCATTAACCCTATAGATTTACACTACTCTCAAACAGGGGTATACGTACATAGGACATGCATACGGTTTGAGACCCCTATAGATTTACACTACTCTCAAACCAATTCCCGGTGTTCGTATTATTTCCGCAGGTTTGAGACCCCTATAGATTTACACTACTCTCAAACGACTGTTATTGACATTGCCGCCGAGCTTGAGTTTGAGACCCCTATAGATTTACACTACTCTCAAACCTCAAATCCCGGACCAACATCCGAAACAACCGGTCTACGATGCCAGCGAGGTAGAGAAGTACATCCGCAGGGGCTCTGTGTAAGCCTACATTCATTATTCATCAAAACATATAAATTGTCAATTAAAATTCACATAAATCTTCATCCACCGTAATTCGTCGCTCCGCCGACAGCCGTGGATGATCCCGACTGTCGATGAGCATGACGTGAAATTCATGGGCAACAACCGAGTTTAAAAAGCGCTCCGCGGCATCATCCGGCAGATAACTGCGAAGACCAACCAGCACAAACAGCTTATCCCGCTCAAACTCACGGACAAGCTCCATATAGTCAAGCAGCTTTTCTCCAAGGGCATTAATACCGCTGTACTCCTGCCGCAGCTCCAAGCCTACAGACTTCAGCATGTTGGCTACCGTTATTTTCGAGGAAACAATATCGCACGGAAAATCGAAGGCCCATTTGTCAATGCTGTTCTCTATGTCGCTTAAAAGCTGCATTGTCTCCGTATAGTTCTGCGGCTCAAGCGCTTTCTCCTCCAGACCAGCTATTATTTTATTCAGGAGTGGCTTGCGATTAAGGTCAAAATCCACAAAGCTGCTTATCAGTTCACAGTGCTTCGCCATGGAAACAGGAGTATTCTGCAGCGACAGCACGCATCCTGTTTCCATACCGCAAATCCCCAAATAAATATCACGAATCAGAGCGGAGAACAATTTTTGATTTTCTATTACCAGCGTATTTGCATAAGGCTTATACACCTCGAAAACACCGCTGATCTCGGGATAAGCAAACTTCAAAGCACTATCAACCTTTCATCCGTATCCACTACCTCATGCTGCGCCTCTCCGGTAATATACTCCATTTTGGCAAATTGCTTTTCAGTAACCGTGAGCACCTGAACAAGACCCGCAGGAGGGCTGTATTTTCTTATCAGCTCCAGTACAGTCTTTTCCGCTGTTCCATTGAGCAGCATACGACAATAGACCGATTCCTGAAGCATCAAAAATCCGTTTTTCAAAAGCAGCTTTCTGAACCGGCTGTAATTTCGGCGGTCTTCAAGGGTCTCTGTAGGCAGATCAAAAAACACAAGCACTCGCATAAATCTATAACTCATATGTCGTCATTAATAATTCGGTAAAACCTTATATTTGCCAAATCTCCATCATTCAGCGCATCAAACACGCTCTTGGTATATATTTTTATTGCGTTTAGCACCGTCTGCCTCTTCCCCTCAATAAGAACATATTTATTTAGCACATCCCACAAAACACGCTTATGCACCGTTTCAAATTTTTCAAGCGGCATCTTCACCACCACTCTGTCTATTAGAATGCGGAAAGGCTCCATAAGATCGCTGCTGAGATTGAAATGATTGAACATATTGTCATGGAATATTCCCAACTGAGTTATATAACCGCAGGCAGTTATTTCCCTGTTGAAAGCCGAAAGGATAACGGAATAGCCATAGTTCAGCGCGGCATTCACAGCCGTATCCTCGCTGCGGGTAAAGTCCATTCCGAAAATGCCGTTGAAATATACCTTTGCCGCGTGTCCCTCCCTGTTCGTTGCGTCTCCGGGCTGTATTTGCGCAATATATTCCCGCAGCATAGCACTCTCCCGTGCCCGTTTCAGTTCCTCCAAAAATTCCGCTTGTCTTCGAATTTTCTCCGAAACTATCTCGGCCCACACCATACGCTTGAGCTCCGCGCCCCACGACATCTGAGCTCTTATCTTACGCGGCGAATCATGGGCGCCGTAATAGGGAGCAAGCTCCGCCATAGGCGAGCGTTTGGCATCGCAGAAAATCACACGTATTTTCTGCGACACCAAAGCCTCCAACAGACAGCCTGTAAGAGATACCGCCGGGTTTTCTATAACAAGGATAGCTATCTCATCCAGAAATATTCGCTTCACATCCTCGCCGCGCACCACCATATATCCCATTTTCAGATCCAGCTTGCATCTGCTGCTGATAACAACGGTTCTCCAGCTCATAACAGCTCCAGCAAATTCACGGATCGGGTTTCAAACAGACCGGCCGCCGATTGGTCTATGATACGTACATCCTTGTATTCCTTTGCCCAATTGCTCAAGCTCGAAGATCTTGTAGTAGCTCCGGCGCGCGGCTTACCGCCGACCCCGCTCAGATCACAGCCGCTCGCGGTTCTTCCGAACAGAGCAACCATCTGCAGCAAACAGTGTACCTGCCGCGCAATATCGAGCTCAAGGAACTTCTCTCTGCCGTTTTTCAAATCCTTTATCGGATTGGCTGGGCGCTTACGGTACATATTATTTTCCAGCTTACCGCAGAGCGTATCGTAAAGCTCAATATTCTCTGCCGGTGATATTTTGTCATATTTCTCTGACCATATCATAGCCGGATTCTGCTTTTTCTTCTCCGCAAAGCGCTCCAGCCGTTTGATATAGCCGTCCCATTTATCTCCCACTATCAGCGGCACCATACCCGAGACGATAACACTCTTTCCTCCACCAGATTTGCCCGACAGTGTCATGCGGTAACCGTCTGCTTCAAGCATGGTGTTTATTTTTATGGGTCTCAGTCCCAGCGGCAGTTCAAAATCACTTACGCTTTTCCCGATTATTTTTTCCGCCTGCCGCCAAACATACCCCCGGGCCAAAAGTTCATCCCTCATAAACTGCCTGCTGTGCAGCTCAATAGGCACGAACATTACCTCCCGCTTCTTTTTCACCGTAAAGGCCACAAGAATATAGAATGACACGGCAGGCTTTCGGTATCCTCCATATTTTTCCGCCGGAAGCCCAAGTTTCCGCGGCACCAGATTTTCTCCGGCTTTTCTCGGCTGCAGGTCAAAGAAGCCTCCCGCCTTGCAAAACGCGTATCGGGTCAAATGCACAGCATTATTTTTCCGTACGGTATTAATAACTTTTTCAAGCGCGGTTTTTCCGTTCCAGACAACTGCTCCGTTCACAGTCACCGGATTAGTGAAAACCGCTTTGGTCTTTACGGAGTAATTATTTCTGTTTGCCAAATACCACTGATGATTAAATCGCTCACTGTATACATTTCCGACCACGATGTTCAGATAGGCATCCTTTGCATGGTGCAGGTCATTCACAGATCGGCACTTGAGCACATCAAAGTCCTGTCGGAACTCAGAAACCATCCCGGCTTTGACATAAACTATCTCTGTTTCGGGATATTTTTCGCTCAGCAGGGTGGTCACGGCCTTGGTAGACTGGCGGGTCTCTACCAGCTGACGGTTGATAAAGCCCCATTCCTCATTTTCATCAAAGGGGGTATCGCGTGTCAGGCGGCGATATTTTTCCTCGTTTATCAGCCCAAGCTCCCGCAGCAGCTTCCATTGCGCACCCATTTTTCTGCGGATATCGGCAGCAATGGGATAATCATCCTTCTTACTCCCGTTTATCTCGCTTCTTACAAGAACCTTATTATTAACGATACTGTCGTCCTTGACCTTGGACTGCGGATAGATATGGTCCACATTATAAGTCTCACCCGCAAGCTTTGAAAGGTCTATCGCCTCCCCGCTATACATACACTTGCCCAGCTGCAGGAAATACAGGAACAACCGCTCACTCTGCAGCCGGCTATCCCGAGCCTCCCCCATTTCCTCCAGCTCTGCCTGAAGCTGGCGCACATCCTCTGTATCCACTTTCGCGTACAGCTCGCACAGCTGCTCATAGCGGGATTTAGTGCGTTTTCCTTTTTCTTCCGCATTTCCACCGCGAGCCATTTCCACGAATATCTTCTTCGGCGGACAGCCCTTGGCTTTGACTACCTCGCGTACAATATCCATAGTACGGATAATAGGACGTTTGACAGAATTTGAGATATACATACTATCGAGGCGCTCGTTCAGCGCCAGCTTATTCGCATCGTAGTATTCCGCCCGTATTTTTTCTATCTGCTCAGCGAAATCAAATTGTTCGGACAGCAGCTGCATGAGGTTGAGGTTGTGTTCCCACATCCAGCCAAGAATGGTATTGACCTCCCCTGTGGATTTCTCCACGCCGAGTATACCGGCAAGGAATTTCTTGGACAGTCTGCCGAAGCCCTTGATCTTCAGCCCTGCTATATACCGCCTGTCTTCCTCGGACAGTGCGGGGAATTCCCTTTTCAACCAGAGCCGGAGTCTGCCCTTATCTTCACAGCAGGCAGCCCGTCGTATTATTCTTTCTACATCCTCCTCAGTCAGCGTATCGTTCATAAGCCGAGCAAAAGCACTGTGCATGGCAAGGCCTGACTTCACTGTTTCGTCCAATCCGCTGAATGTATTCAAATCCTCAGCCGTACAATAATTATTGGAGAGCAGGTAATCTTTGATGCGCTTCGGGGTCACCTTTTTCATGTTCATGAAAAGGTCGTTGAATATTCCCTGCTTGGCCTCTGCAGACAGACTTCTGCCGTTGATTTTTATTGTGTTTATCTCGTTGAGCACCTTGTATCGTTCATAGCAGAGAGACACTTCCGGCAGTACGTCTTCCCCCGGCAGATAGGTGCATTTATTTGTCATGCGGGCAATAAATGCCTGTTCGCTTGCATCCAGGTCCACTTTTTCCTCGAAGTTCCAGGGAAGTATCCTGCCTTCAGCCTTGCGCCTTATCCACGCATGTTCACTGGCATTATTCAGCGGGCCAACGAAATACGGAACGCGAAAGCTGAACACAGACAATAGTTTATCCGCTGGGGTCAATCCGTCGGCATCCTTCTCCGTAAGGAATGGCAGATAGTTCGCAGCCTGCTCCAGAATGCGGCGCAGTTCCGCATAATACACCTGCTGAGGTACAACACGGTTATCTCCGTTGACCTGCTTTGGCATGAATTTCTTCAAATCAAGCCGCTCACGCATAACTGTCAGTTCCTGCTCATCCTCCGGCTGGGGCATTACAAACTCGAACTTCTTCAATATGTATTTGCAAAACTCCTCCTGAGTCGTCCTGCTGTTCTCCTCCGCTGCTGCAGTATTCCGGAAATTGCCGCTGTATGCAGTGTAGTTGGTCAGACCTTTTACGGAAACGCGGAATATTTCGTTATATTCTTTTGGAATATACTTTTTCACCAGGCGCTTAAGCTGCTGCAGATCCTTACGATGCTGTTCGTAGTCCTCGACCTTCATCTGAGATATAAATGTATTGCCTCTAAGCACATCGCACAGCACGGTCCAGTCATAAATACTTTTAAGCTTAACAAGAAGCTCTCCATCATCGCCAATATTAGACCTGAGTGCGTCAAAGCTTTCGTCATTCATATCCAGCGAAATCGAACCCAGCTCCACGTACTCCTTGTTGTCGAACAGAGCACTGACAGCATATTGGCTACCGCAAAGAAGCTTGAGTATACCTTCCCGGCTGTAAGGGAATTCTTCCGACACTTCCTTTGAAACTTTAGCGTTTCCATAAATCAGTCGGCTCAGTTCTTTGTATTTTGCAGCTTTACCGATTTTCTTTCTCAAAACTTCTCCAAAGGTTTCCGCATTAATCTCTCCCCACGGTTTTTCTCCCTCAAAGAATTCCATAAATTCCCGGTAAACAGAAGAAAGATCAGTAAGTTCTTCCAGATTATCAACCGACACCTCTTTCAGGAAGTGACCTCGATGAGCTACCAGCCACGCACAAGCTAGATATACCAGCCGCACATCATGGGTTGCAGAGTTGTCCATCAGTTCGCAGATCAAGTGGTGAATTGTCGGGTAATCGCGTAAATATTGTCCATCGGTATAGTCCGAATCCTGAAACAACGCTACTCCGTATTCGCTGTCATCCGAAAATTTATGGCTTTCCGCGATCCTTATATAAAATGCCGGATCCACCTTGTATATTTCTTTTGCAAAAATCTCCTGAACCAAATCCACTCGCTGCTGCCGGCGATCCAGCCGTCTGCGCGCAGTACGGAAGTTCCGGCGTTCCTCGCCTGTACCCGCTTCTTCAAAGAGATGTACACCCCACATTGGCTCTCCGTTGAATTTTAAAATATTATATTCTCCGTCTGTCACAGCATATCCAAGCGAATCCGTTCCTATATCCAGCCCCAGATAATAATTACTTTTTCTTTCCATGTTGACACCCCTCACAAAATATGCTACACTGATAACAAGTTTATAGACCCCTATACACTTACACTACGAGTTCAAATAAAAGTTTTCTCAAATCGTCGGCTTATCCGACCGCATAGTGTATGCGTCCAAGGCTTCCGCAAGGAAGCCTTTTCCTTTTACTTCACGAACGCACTATATAGATCAATTAACCATCGTTCAATACAATTACCCACTTACCATTATACACATTCACTGTACAATTAAAAGTACATTTATTCCTATTTTGTCTTTATGTTATACAAAAGCACACGCTGGGGAAATACCCGCAGCGTGTGCTTTACTTTTCATATTAGTTCTTTGTGTACTTTTTAAGCTCCGCAAGTCTTCTCTGGAACATTTCTTTTTTCTGTTCTTCTCCTGCGAAAATCGACAAATCAATGTCACAAATCTGCCGCAAGCCAATCGCCTTGACAGCTTCGATTGCGGCTTCCCTTTGGCCCAGTTTCCTTGCGCCTACAGTCAGGCAGTTTGCGCCGTCCAGCGTGTCATAGGTTTGGAAGCTCATATTGAAATCCATTATCGGATACAAAGAAATGGGCCGGTTAGTTGCATTATCGACCAGGAAACCCCAATTTTCAGGGTGGCGATCCGTGTTGCCTATCAGATAATCCAAAATGTTCATGCCATAATAAGTAACAGGATCGAGACGAATACATTCCTCGATCGTATCAAGGTCATTGTTGAGCGCATAGACATCATACGCCATCTTGGAGACCATGGAACACTCCTTCGAAGTTACAATGACGCTTTGGGAAACCACTTCTCCGTCATAATAGTATTCTTCATACGCAACCTGTGGCACATCGAAGCACTGACATACTTTACTGGCAAGCAGCTCCCTACGGACGATTTCTTCGCCGCCGTCCTTAAGCAATCGGAATTCCGTTCCGCTGCGAATCCACGCCTTAGGAAAACACCCCTTTGTGGATAAATCAGGTGCCAATTCCCTATTGGTAACGGTCAAATGCTTGCCCTTCAATGGGAGCGGTATGATTGCCTCGTTCAAGGGATTATCGTAGAGATTCAGCTCCGCAAAGGTGACATTCTCCCCTTCAATTCTGACCCAATAAACATCATTCAGCGAGACACAATGATAGGACAGAGAGATTTTTGCACGATCCCGGTCGGTTACGGCTTGCGGAACTCCCAAACTGTTCATAATTTCCTTGGCATAAATTCTATCCAGCGAGAGCACACGCGAAGCGCACCAATAATAGAAATTGTTTAGATTATTTATCAAATCATCAAACTCGCCGCTCTCCTCAAGATACAGATCATAAGGCATAAACTGCTCGTTGAGAATCATCGCCCGACCATTTTCGGACACCGTGGCAACAACTTTTTCCATGTGCATGATTTCATAAGTAGCTGTCTTCTTGGAATTATTCAGTTCGGGCTGAGGACCTTCAATGTACTGACTCATGAAATCACTCCATTCTTTTTCACAAGCATATATGTCGATATTATCATGATAACCCGTCGTTTTCAAGTATTTGCTGTCCTGCCCGCAGCATCACTCTGCGTCGCTGCGCTGTTCAATATACCCAAGCTTTTTTAGCCTTGCTCTTATACCGGTCTCTGTTCGTTTCAAAGCACTGGCAATCTCCTTGACAGGAACTTTCTTTTGAAAGAGGTCTATCAAGACTTCATCATGAGCAGAAAGCCATGGCTGTCCCTGTAATTCGGCCGCTTTATCCTGTTTTTCACGGCGTTTGCTAATCTCAACAACTGCGTCCAGGTTATCCAAAATAAATTGCTGTGCCTCCCGATTGTAAACAACAACTGTATACACATCATTCTGCCCCTGTCGCTGCTCGGTTGAAATTCCCAGCTCTTCCCCTCTTGGAGTGGGATTCTTGGCTGATTTTCCATTTACATCGGTTACTACAGTTAATGCATCAAGCTCGATCAGCCACTCTAATATATGTTTATAGCTAATCTTTTTCATTTGCTCCGCATCGATCAAATCGTTAATCCGTTTAGTGATCTCGCTAATGGCGATCGGCGTTTCGGAAAACCGGAATTTCAGGCGCGCATCATAGTCCAACCAAAACGGAGCTTTCTTTTCCTTAACTGCTTTCCCGACTATACCGCCCTGTTCTTCAACCTGCCGAAGCAAGTCAGACACATAGAACAAACATCGGGATATCCTAACATTGTTGATCAAGTCACTATCCGATACCGGCTGATCATTCAGTGGATTTATTCCGTTTGCAAGCTTTTCGATATAGCCCCTTGCATATGCAATTTTTTCAATCTCCGTCATAGTATTCTCCTTATCCCAGTACCATTTCACTCGTATATAATCCGCGCCCTACATATGTTACATAAAATTGCAAGTCATTTCTACATTTGAATATAAGTGTCAATATTATTATACGGCGTTCTTCGGTTTAAATCAAGACAACCTCCTGCCATAATGCAAAACAACATTTTTCAAAATAAAGAACATATAATACACGTTATCGAATATTTCCTCTTCAGACATAATTCCCCAAAATTCTCAAGAAGATGTGTCACGTACGAACTGCGAGATCCGAGCGGGTTGATAGAACTAAGGTTGGACATAAGGCTGAGGTTTGGTACATAGTTGGGCTGATGTGTTGAACCAAACATTCCGATGTCTGCAATAATCAAAAACAGCAGGACATGCTTATGCACAGTCCTGCTGTTTTTCAGTAATCCAAATTATCTCTTATAAACCGATCAAATAGCCATTCAGGGCAATCGTACAGAAGCTCCAGCAGTTTATCCTGAAGCTCATTCTTTTTCAGGCTTTTGATATACTTTATCAGGTTTTCATCCAAATCTTCCTAACGCTGCTCTTCTTCCTTCCAATATGCTTCCAACTCCCGGATATAATTCTCTGCCTCTTCCGGGAACACTGTAAAATACAGCGCCACCATATGCTTGCACATAATTTCACGACCGGCAGCATGAGGGCAGTCACATACGGATTTCCTCGGGTGCGCAGTATCTATGGTCACATGATATACTTCCCCATTACTCCCGGATACAGTCCCATCAAAAATGGTATCATCTGTTTGCTGCAGCTGAATCACTTTTTTGTTCTTATAATAATCGTATCCGCGATACACTGGTTTCCCGCTCGCCAACGTAAGGATGCCCATCTATTCACCCCACTCAATCATTGTCGTACTTATACGGGCATTACCGCATCTCTCGCCTGCAGATAAATGTCAATATCGTTATTTATATACTGATACCCTGTTGTATGCAGCACATCGTAGAATTCCCGGATATAATCGAACACGCCGTATTTCTCAAACAATTCCGATACCTGTCTGCCGGTCAAAGATTTATACACCTTATAGTTTTCCATACAAAATACTATAAACTTAGCTTCCTTGCTCATATAAATCCTCCATGCGGCTCTGCCGCGCAAATAGTAATTAAAAATCCTCAGGCAGGGAGGATTTTGCCATCATCGCCGGTTGCCCGCAGGGCGAGGCGATGGGCTTTTTAATCTATTAGTGTGAAAAATCACACTAATCCTCCTTATACATCAGGAAAGCGGATTTTACCGTCTTTCCATTCCTGTTCCAACAGTGAGTAAAGCATATCGGTACTGTACTGCCACACCTTTGTTTCCTCCTGTTCCAGTGCCGCATAAACTTGCGATATATACAGAAGTTTTATTGCTTCGTTTTCGGTAATTCTCCGTTTGTCCGCAATCATGTGGACAATATCTGCGCTTATCACCGGCAGTATGGCGCTGAACTGCTCATGCCCCATATCATTTTACCTCCTTGCCTTCGATAAATCTGCAATAGCGCAGCAGTTTTTCGATATGGAATGTCCACTGATCATGCAGGGCTTCTGTTTTCAAGCGTTTCACAGTTTCTTCTGCATTAAGTATGCCGGTCTCAAAGAAACGAATAGACTGATACACATTGTCGTCAGCCACCGGCCCTATGTGCATGTCAACAGGCTCATCAAACGGCAAGCCTCTCCGGTTATTCACCACAAACAGCAGCCATTCCATATCAGCCGCATCAAACTTCCTGATAATCGTGTTTCCCTTTGCAGCCTCATAATCGAATTCATACGCAGCAACATAACCAATCGCTTTGTTTTCACGCCTCATCTTAATTCGTGCCCAACGCTCTGCCTGATCGTAGGAGGTGGTAGTGTAAAAGCCAACACCAAAGTCCAAAAACACATCCCCTGTTCGTATTTCAGGCTTATCTACCAAAACTGTGCTGCCGTGATAAATAATCATGCAAATCCTCCATGCGGTACTTCCGCATAAATAGTTCTCAAACAATCCCCTCACATGGAGGATTGTGACATCATCGTCGGTTACCCAAAGGGTGAGATGATGGGCATTTTGACCTATTAGTGTGATTTTTCACACTAATCCCTCCAAAATTTTGCGAATCGCCTTCTGCTCCTGCTTTAGCGCTGAAAGCATCTGCGTGTAATGCTTTCGCAGCTCCAGCTTATCTTTGATTTCCTCTACTACCTTTCGATCTTTCCCGATATATTCGTCGTGAACTTTTCCACCTTCGCGATACTTCAGATAGTAATATTCATTTTTCCGGCAGATCAATGACCCTCGGGGTAGGTCGCTGATAAGCGATTCATACTGGCGAATCATCTTTTCATTTCGCTCTGCCTCATTCTTCACAACGCTTTGTATAAGCATATTTTATCACCATTCTCAATTGTTCAGACGCTATACCGCCTGTTCGAGGATATTATACCACACATTTCATCGTTCATCAACCTCTTTGTGTGACAACTAAATTCTATTTAGACACTTGGAAAAATATGTTTCTTTCGACATAATCCTCCAAAATTCCCAAGAAGATGACACCCATACGAACTGCGAACTATGAGCGGGTGGATAGAACAAAGGTTGGGCATAAGGTTGAAGTTGGGTACATAGTGGGGCTGGGGGTGTAAGCCCAAACGGCAGGACATGGTTATCCCCATGTCCTGCCGTCTTCATGTTTCCTGTTTTCTCTTTGAGCAACTTATCGATACTCTTCTACATGGTCAATGCATGTTTCAAAACTGCTTTTTAACCCTTTTTTGATTGCAGTATCACAAATTATGCCCCAATAATCCTGTTTAAGATTCGCTTTCCCCTGAGACCCCGACGAATATCCACCCATTAGCCGACTACATGTAGCTGGTAAGGAATTTGCAACATTCAGCATTATGCTGATTGTTGGATACTTTTCTCTCAGTTCACCATCAAGTTGCTGTGCCTGAGCATCCGTTCCAAAGTTTAATGTGTCGTCAATTCTGCGTAAGTCACATGCAATTTCAGCGCAATCATGCGCTTCGTGTATTATTTCCAATGTTTTTTCCTGCAGTCCTTCAACAAAATAAATCTTCCCCATCTACATTTCACCTTCCTCAAATAGCTACCCCAAGATTCTCTCCATTCTTTCTTACGCTCCATGGCTAGCCAAATCAACTAATCTTCCGCAAGTGGAGAATATTTAACAATCATGCCATCAACTATCGCAGCCCCATATCCTCGCTTAAGAACTTCCACCGAGATAACCCATTGTTTGCCAACTTGTCCGGCATTCCAGTTAATCTCACGTACACACTTCGTCATACACGAAATTCACATACAACTTCTTCTGTGACACGAATCTTGTCTACTTGCATTTTTTCAACTTTTTTGACTTTGAGGTTTGTATGTCTGTTTTCCTTAAAAATATACCCCGCAAATTCAATAAAATAATCGTCATTAGGTTCATGCTCCAGTATATTGAACAATTCCTTACCTGTGCTGGTAAGTGAATATACACCAAACGAAAAATTCACAGTTCTGCTTCCTAGCCCTTCGGTCACCAAACAATACTCCCTATTATGAAGGAGTATCTTATCGGAGGATATCGTTAGTGTCATCGATACTGTTCCATTTGATATCATAAGACCACACTCATCCAAAAGCATAATATCCTCATAAGTTATTCCGTATTTGTTGTGTAGATCAGCTTTGGAAGTAATAAACCAATCTCCACCGCCGTACACCAAAAGGGGCATCAACTTTTGAAATGTTTCCGCTTCAATTTGCGATATATTTCTAATTGTTTCAAGTGTTCTCATAGAAAAGCTGCCTGGTCGCGTAATCTCACCGGCTAAAATTTTCCCCCATATGTATTGCATTTCTTCATTGCTAACGTCTTTAACTATATTGAATATCCTTGTAATCCAATCATCATCTACCGGTCTCTCAGACACCGATTCTACCTGTCGCAGCTCTTCAACGGCAATTTCCAATACACTCTCTATATTTTGCTCTTGCCGCACAGCATCTGTGAGCATTCTTTTTTCAGCTCGGCTCGTTAATTCCTCATACGTCGCTTTTCGGGCATGCATTTCATCTCCAATGAACACTATATCCATATCAGGATTATCTCTAATCATCTGTAGTTTCCGTTCATTTGCCTCCATGTCCGCCTCATTCTGTTTTCTTGTCCATTTAGGATTAAAAATCTTCTGTATTATTTCCTGCAATTTTGTTAGAGCGTTTGCACTGTTGCTCAGCGCTTCTATTGTAGTATTGGGATCCATGTTTCTCCCTCCGTTTTCTCTGAAGTATCTCGTCCTTTGTTATTTATCTTTCCGTTCAAAACTAATCTGACCAATAAATTAGAGTACAGTTTACTTTGCGCGCTAATATACCATCAGCTTAACGCAGATCCATATTCCCTTTCCATGGCTTCAGCGGAAATAACCCACTGCTTTCCAAACTTACAAACATCAACTCCGTTTACAAGTTTACCGTAAGTAATAGCCTTCCTCAAGGTACTCTCGTTCAGTCCCCACAATTCTGTGGCATCGCTAAACGCCATCAAGCCATCAAACGGTGTTTCCACTTGAACACCGTGTTCCCACAGCTCATCACAAGACAGATCCAAATCATCATTCCAAACAATGCCGTACCCACCCACGTCTACAGAAACACAGCCGAACTCTTCAGGGTGCTCTTCGAAATGTTTGAATACTGCAATCTTTTCAAAAAGCTGAGACACATCATAAATTTTAGTAACACCTTCACTGAATTGGACGCTCAACTTGAACTCAGGAAGCGGAGATACATTCTTCACTTTATGAAACATAGAAAACCTCCTTATTCCAGCGGCGGAATTTTCTTAAATTCCTGCGTTTCCCACATTTCCTGCAGCGTATATTTGTGAATCGAAAGCCATTCTCTTACCATCGCAAGAGCTTTCGCTGGAAGATCTCCCTCGATAATCTCACCGGTCATAAAATCAATTGCCGCAACATCATCGTTGTAAATTGCATGGATATGCGGAGGATTATGTTCACTCTGCAGGAAATACATTCTGATTACAATTCCATAAAATCTAGACAATACCGGCACTGTTATGCCTCCTTTCTTTGCGCCTCAATTATATCACGGTATCGTGATATGGTCAATATATTTTACTCCTATTAGATTTACTTTGAACCATATTCTCACGCTTTATTCGAATCAAACACTATTTCACACCAATAATCAACAAATGTTTTTCTTCCTTGACATAATCCTCCAAAATTCCCAAGAAGATGTGTCGCATACGAACTGCGAAATACGACCGTGTTGACAGGACAAGGGCTGGGCATAAGGTTGAGATAGAGTACATAGTGGGGGTTGGAACATAATAACACCGCGGTTTTTGAATTGCTTTATAATAGCGCTATTGACAGACTACCAAAAAGCACATATAATAATGATTGATTAATAGTATTATTTATTTCAAAGGATTTTAAGCGATGAGTAGTTATTTCAAAGAAGATTTGATGAAGCGTTTGGCACGCTTGGACGAGGATGCCGATTTGCTTTTCGATGATGACCGTAGGTTTAGAATGGTTATCGTTGGCGGTAGCGCACTGATTTTGTTGGAAACAATAACTCGCGCTACACATGATATTGATGCGCTGGATGTCTCCCCCGAGATTGTTGACCTACTCGAAAAATATGATATTAATACTCGAGTGAAAACGTTTGTCAACAATTTCCCATATAACTATGATGACAGACTCGTGCCGATACTCACCAATGGTCGCCGGATTGATTTCTACACAGCATCTTTAGAAGATATTGTGATAGCAAAGCTGTACTCTGCGAGAACAACAGATATTCAGGACATCAGCGATTCCAAGGTGCTCGCAGCAATTGATTGGAAGCGCCTGGAGCATTTGGCAACAGCAGACGACGAAGCAAAAGCTTCCGCCTTAAACGAATTCCAGTACAGACAATTTCTTGATAGTTACAAGGCATATGTAGAGAGGTGGTGTCCATGCGAGAACTAACATTCAAAGGTTTTCTAACACAGTATGTAAAACAGTTATCCAAGTCCAATACAACCAGTTTATACAAACTAGCCAAAGAAGCAAGCAGCGATAGTCCCAGGCTCAGAGAACCGCTTCTCCTATATGCTCTTTATTCCGGAAAGCAAGCAGTACTACTGAAAGCAACCAAAGATCCAAACTTATTTGCAGTGTATAAGGAAATGGTTTCACAATATAGTACAGAGGAAATGACACAGTTGTTTGAGACATCTTCCGTTACGCTTCCTGAAGAATACCACAAGGTTTGGCGAAGTTTCCAAAGCAAAAAGAACAAAGGACAATCAGACGATCATACAAAGGAACTGATGCGCCAAAAAATCATGCGTTTACAAGAGCGATATGGTGTATCTAATTATCGTATCTATACGGACCTCAATTTAAACTCAGGCAATGTAAATGCATGGCTAAAGCACGGTACCTCTGATAAGGTCAGTTTGGCTACCGCAAGACGAACCTTGCTCTATGTCGAAAGCTATCAATAAACTAAATTAGAACTCATGGTATAGCCAAAAACAGAGTAGCCCATTCGGACTACTCTGTTTTCGTTCTTTTCATATCATATATAATACATAAAATCTATGTAAAACTTTCTTTTTTCGACATAATTCCCCAAAATTCTCAAGAAGATGTGTCACATACGAACTGCGAGATACGAGCGGGTTGATAGGACAAGGGTTGGGCATAAGGTTGAAGTTGGGTACATAACGGGAATTGGGATATAAAAACACCCGAAGCGTGATTGAAAGTACAGATTAATGGACAGCAGTAGGTGTATGCTTAGCTCAACGGTACACAGCTCAATCACGTATCAAAGGAGAATGACCATGAACCGAAAGCAAAATAGCAGTTCTGACGGAGCACTTGCGATTTTTATCGTCCTTATTGCAATTGTCTTGATGCCTATTGCCGGCATCTATCTGCTCACCAAGGACAGTACAAAAGAAAAAGTCATTGGCATAGTTTTGACCATCGTTGGCATTATCCTGTGGATTGCACTTTTCGCAGCTAAAACATAACACAAAATAATACAATATCGCTTCAAAATAAACTTCAGCATTAATCAAAAAGCAGGACCGTATCCCTAATGCACCGGGATACGGTCCTGTTTGCTTACTCTTCCATATACACAGAGAACGGTAATTCAAAATTTTCTGTAGGAGCTCTTTTTCGCCGTATGTTTCTCTCTTCGTATTCTTCCTCATCTTCTGTTTTTTCGTCAACGAAGGCAACGAATTTTTTACCATGATCCATCAAGCGTGCAATGGTTTCGTTTTTGAAGCGGGTTATATGCCCCAACGCTTCCTGGCCGCATGTTTCGACTGCTATCGCCCATTCATCGAACTCGTTATCTGCATCTCTATACAATCTAAGTTCCGTTCCGGGTGTCAATCTATCAAGCAGTTTCTGCCCTTCCGTTGTATCAACATCAACATTGAACTGCAGACCGGCGATACCTGTCTTGAGAACAAGGATCAGCTTCTTTTTCCGCTTAAATGGATCACTGTTGAAAAATCCGCTTCTAATAGGACTTTCCTTATATTGCATTACAGCTTCATCCATTGGCTTCCTCCATTGCTTCGTCGATACGCGCTACCAGCTCCGCTATATCCGACTTGCTCCTTTCGTGACGCGAACGCAGCTGCTGCACATATTCATCTGTTTTAGAAGGGTCAGTTAATGTGTCTCGGGCATTAAAGGGGAAGCTCTCCATCAACTGTTCAATCTCAATGTATCTGCGCTTATATTCAGCCCTGTACTTAGCCGCCTCCTTTTCAAGTATTGCATCTGACTCGAGACGTTCAAAGCATGTGTACAACTCCCCTGCTAACGAATAATCGGACAAGCTGTACTCAGTTTTATACTGAGCAGCCAAATTCGCATCATCTTTTCCTACTAATCCACCGCGCTTAAGTGTTATATTCAAATATCTCTTTACAAAAAGCATATCATAGACAAGCTGCAGCGCATCAAAATTATGACGTCTGTATGCATCCACAGCTTTATTATATAAATCACGCTGCGTTTTAGTTATATCCGGATTTAATGTCGGGTGAAAATGATCGAGAATTGCTCGGTACATAGCCTGGAATTCTTTTTCTTTTTCTTCAGGCCACTCTTCGCGGTTTTGCCTTCCGGAACTCATATCGCCCAAATCTAATTCTTTTAAGAGCTCTTTTTTATAGGTTTCCAGTTCAGACTCAATTTTTGTCATATCCACAGGCTCACGACGATTAATAGCCTTCATTATAAGCTCGAGCTTCTTTTCCAGTAGTGCGGCTTCCAGCTCCGACTCCATAACAGTCTGCTCATACGAGCCTATTTTTTCCATGTACTCAGCTTTCAGGGCAGGTGCTTCACTGAGTAGCAGCCTATCTTCCTCTTCCAGTACACCAAGCAAAGCAAGTCGTGCAGCGTCGATTTCTTCAATCAGCCAATATGAATAGTTTTGGGCAGCCAACATTATATAGTCACACCTCCGCTTTTGCTTACATACTTTCTATTGCCGTTGTGATATCAGAATCAGTAATACACTCCAGTTCCTCATTTGTAAAACTGTCAGCAACAGCAAGTCTATCTGCCTGCTTCTGTATAACGCGTTCAAAGAGATTTCTTACTGTTCTGGCATTACCGAAGTTTTCTCCACGATCAAAGTACAGTTCGGTAAAATACTTCAGAAGTTCCGTTTCTATATCACCAGTAATGGAATAACCGTTTGTATCGCAGAAACGCTTGAAAATATCACGCATCTCTTCACCGGTATAGTCCGGGAATCTAAAATATTTATTGAATCTGGATGCCAAACCAGGATTGGAATTGATGAATTTATCCATCAGTTCATCGTAACCTGCAACAATTACTACAAGCTCATCTCTGTGATCTTCCATTGCCTTGAGGAGGGTTTCAATTGCTTCTGTGCCGTAATTATCGTCCTTCTCCCCTGCAAGTGCATAGGCTTCATCAATGAACAGCACGCCACCTAGAGCACTCTCTATCACTTTTTGTGTCTTAATGGCAGTCTGTCCAAGATATCCGGCAACAAGTGAGCTTCTGTCAGCTTCGACAAATTGTCCTTTGGGGAGCAGGCCCATGTGGTAATACAGTTTAGCAATCAATCGAGCGATCGTGGTTTTACCTGTTCCGGGGTTACCGGTAAATACAAGGTGATAAGAAATAGTTGGGACCTGCATACCGCGGTCTTTTCGCGCTTTGGCAATTTTCAGAAAATTCATTAGACTGCGAACATCTTTTTTAACGCTCTCAAGTCCTATAAGACTGTTAAGCTCATCCATCAGCTCGTCAAAACTGCTACTTGTATCTATCGTTGCTTCAGGCAGCTTGTCTTCCTGCTTTTTTCTAGCGGATACCTTGCCGCCGTCGTCATCAGATGAATTGATATTAACGGACAGGATAATATCAGGTTTGTCCTTTTTCCCGCCGTTTACACTTCCTTTACCTCCGGGCAATGTACCATCCCAATCGGGAGAAACAATTTCTTTTATGCTGTCAATGACTTCCCACGAATTATACTTCGCGGAGTCCTTCTCTTCTTCCTCTTCAATTTCGACCTTCGAAAGGTAGCTTTCCTTAAGCAGCGGTGTAACTTTGGCACCCGGTCCGGACAGATTCTTTATTTTCAAACCCTCAAGCTCGCAGTATCGCTCAAGACGTCCTATTATCCCCATTATCGCGTTGGACTCGTCTATAGTAAAGTCTCTGTTGACCAACGTACCCAAAACCAACAACTCATTGAAATGGGAAATAAACTCCTCACAGCGGTTTCCGCCCATCGTGAGGTCATACTTCACCAGCTGTTTAAAAAAGCCGGGAATTGCCATCTCGCGCTCCGGTTCAAAGCAGCAGCGCATTCCCGTAATAATCTGCTCAACACTATATTCCTTGCCGTATGTAAGGTTCAATGCAAACTTATAGTCCGGCGAGTAAAGGTCATTACTGCCCCAGACACGCAGAATTGCAGCCAGTGAGAATTTTTCAAACTCAGATTTTACAGTCTCAGGCAAATGCTTATTGAGGAATCCCATTACCTTACGATATTTATCTGAATACTCTTTATAGCGATCCATAAACGTACTCCTTAGCAGTTTTTTTTAGTATATCACATCAAATCGGTTATAAACAGGATAGTTTTCAATTTTTATATTTTTTATTCTTGCCAAATGTCAAACCCGAAGCTGATACGTATGTGTCCATCAACCACCGCCATTGTCACCGCATCAGCTTTGGCCATGCACATATTCATAAGTTCCAGTTTTTCTCCCGACATAAAAAACGCGCAGGGCATATCTGCGTATATCATTCCCCAGCGCTCTTTTGGCGATGCCGGAGCAACCGATATCTGCCGTACAGGTATCATATCGGCCAGCTCAAATTCAAGTATTTCCAACACTTCATTGAATTTCTCCACCCTGACCAAATCCGCGTATTTCCCACGAAAATTCTCGTTTTTCTCGATAAGCGCCAACAGTTCCTCGTCAGTAATCTTTCTTCTCATTTTGTCAAATCCTTTCAAATATGGCTGCCGTTCCTCACGGCGCATATATAAGAGGATTATTGTAGACTTTTGCAACCGTAACAGTGAAACAGGTGAAAAACAGGGATAAGTATCCTGCTTTTCACCTATTATTTCATATACTTATTTTCATCTTACGGATAATTAATGCTGCATCAATAGGCTCTATTGGGCAATTATCTGCATAATATTTTTCGCACGATACTATTTCAAGTACTATTTCTTCTCCTTTTACCAATGCCAAAACTTTATCACCAGTTTGATAATTCTCACCGTTACTTACGCAGTGGTACTTTATCGTGCTGAATGGGAATTTTGCACAGTAAATTGTATAAATATCTCCGATACATTCGATACCATCTAATATATCATTAGTTATAGGCAATGGTTTAGGTTCGGGATAATCAGCTAGATATTCAGACGCTCTTTCTTTAAGCGTTGGTAAGAGTAGTTGGATTTGTTTATTATTTACTTTTTCAATAATTGGAATGAGTTTACGTTGAAACGCCCTCATAAGCCTTCCGTCAAGATCCTTGCTTTCACACCCGTCTATTATATCATTTATTAAATATTTAAGATGTTTACTGCTGGCAATTGGATTTGCTAAAGTAGCTTCTAATATTAATGAAGCCACATTATATAATCTGAGCTCGATAGCCTTTACAATGTATTCATATATTTCATATGGAAATTCTTCGTTGTTCGTAAGGAGTTCTTCTCTGAATAGCTTATCCTCTCCAAGTTTTATCGCTGCTTTTTCCAGAAAAGAATCAGGGTAATCAGAATAGCTATCAAGAATTTCATTATAAATACTTTGATTATAGCGCATGTATTTTTTATATGGACTAAATTCCTTAACTAACCAGGCCCACACCTCGACAGCGATATCAGTATCTTCAGCAAGGGACCGATAAATATCTGAAAAATCATTGTTTTGCTCGTTGTCCTCTTCTTCTATACATACATTTACATTAAAATTATCCTTTATTGCCTTAGAGAATAGAATTCCATCCCAAACGGTTATGTATTTGCTCGCGGTGTTCTCACCCTTTAGTATTAATAGGCATTTCTCTGTTTCGTCTTCAATATTGGTGTCAACAGGAATTAATGCCGTTCCTTCAATAATCGCACAAAGTTGCTTAGCAGCTTCTTTTGTTCTCTCGTCTGGAAAACCGTTTGCTAAATATTGGCTTATATTGTAGTTATCTGCAATCATCTTGGCATATTTAAGTCTATCATCTAAATCGATAGCTTTTATTCCTGCCTCCATAACTGCATTTTGGTATTCTTCCTCTGTTTCATAATCTTCCGGATATATACCATACTCCGCCCCGCCAAAAGCAGATAATCTCCACTCATATTTTATTTCTTCAACAGCTTCTATAAATTCCTCATCAGTGTCATATTCATCTCGGCTAATACCATTGTCTGCAGCATATTCCAGTAGAAGTGACCACCTTTCCTTTGCCTCTTCAAGCGCTGCTTTGTACTGAACTTCTGAAGCGTATAATTCAGGAAATATGCCGTATTTTATACCTTCGTTAAAGTTATTCTGGCAATACTCCCACCATTTATGATCATTGCTGCGAGACACTGCGCTTTCCTCCTGTAGGTTTATTTGTCAGGTAATGGATGGGCATAATTTGTTTAAGCTCTGCTTGCGGTTATGCTTTGGAATATAGAATTCTCGTTTTTGTTTGGTTTTTTCTGCAATAAAGGTGGGGGATGTAAAGATAAAGCGCAATTCATCCACATCTTCAAGCTGCTTCTGCAGTTCATTGTAAGCATACATCGAAAAGCAGGCAGCGGCAATAGACACTCGGCTGTTCCGCGCGATTATTGCCTCCATATCGTCTCGAACTATGTTCGTAAGATTATCAAAAACCTTCATTAGTACATCCTCCCCAAGCCATTCTATAACATTAGGCCCTCAACAATTTCCCCCGCAACATACTAGTCGCACGCAGCAAAACCCATATAGTCTCTTGACATTGCACTAAAACAAGTAATTTAAAACTTTAAAATATTATAAAATATTTTTTTCTAAAATACAATGGTTTAAGATTTCACCCTTGAATACACATCGTTCTGTTCTCAAGCAAGCACCTAGCATTATCGTCAATTAGCTACCGTGTCCTCGGTTTTTAATCGATGCCTATACACAAAAATAATAATAACGCTAGCACAATTTTGACTACTATTACAAAAATAAAACCCGAGACATCCCGGGTTTTATTTTGCGTTTAACTTATACTTCGTCCTTATGCAGAGGGCCAGGCGACGGTAGTCGCGCTCGCTTATGAGGCCTTTTTCCATAAGAATTCTATTGTAGTATTGCAGGGTCAGGCCGCGCTGTATGCGCGCCTTTTCTGCTGATTTATCCGCCACCCGGTCACCTCCTTATCTCAAATCACATTATCGTTATCGGCAAATAAGCGGTACGGCGTTCTCTTATGCGTATGGCTTATGATGCGGGGATATTACCTACGCAGGCGGGAACATACTGCAAAGAACGCACCCTGTTGCAGCGCAGGATCACCTCCAGCGTCGCCCTGAGCTTCACAAATTCAAGATTGCTCGAATCATTTGCATCGGGATATCTGCTGCCGTCAATGTAACTGACGGGGTTGATGATAAAATGGAAATGCAGATATTCATCATTATCATGCAGCACCCAGAACGTCTGGTATCTGCCGCCGATATCCTGCGCCAGCAGATTGGCAATGTGGCCCGCGTTGTCAGGATCTCTCATCTCAATGGGCTCAAACTCCACGATGAAATGCACTAACTGCAATCCTCCGATTTCACCGTAAAACTGAGCCACTTCATCCATGCTGGCAACCGGGTTAATGGGCGAAATAAAACAACCGCCGCATTTCACATTTCCGTTCAGTTCTGCACTGCAAAGCTCCTCAAACAGCCTTTCACGGGCAAGGGGTGCATAATCCTTACTGCCATTTCTTACTTCATACAATATTGCCATTATTTTTCCTCCTTATTCTTCACGCTGTATCATGAAACTCTCGTTTTCACCGGGTGTTATCACATAAGGCAGTTCGGCCTCCCTCAGCCTGTCATTGAGGGCTTTCCAGCCTAACTGACGGGTATCATCGTGCTGCTTCTTCACAACCTTGATAACCAGCTCTCGCAGCGTTTGCAGAACGTCCGGCCACTCCGAAGCGGGTATCGGCGCTTCCGCACGCTCCATTAGGAAGCTCAGCAGCGCCTTCTTATCCGTTGAATATAAACTACGGATGAGCCAATTCATCTCCGAATACGACTCCGGCTGCCCCAGCCACTCGTGCACAATCCTAGGAAACGCCGAATCCCCATAGGTTTCCAAATCACGCTTCAAGCGCTCCAGCGTTGCTTGCCTACGGCGCAGCGTGTTATATGCCGCAGGCTTCACTTTCAGCCGCCCGCCGCCGGTGGGATAAAGCAGATGCTCAAAGGGTCTGCCGGGCATCTCGTCCGTCCAACCACGCCACAGCAGTGAAAAATGCGCGTCATCTGTAAACGCCCGTCTGCATTCATCAGCGATCTCCAGCCATTCATTCACCTGCGACAGCCGGTAATCCACGGTGTCTTCGTCCACATTTGCAACATACACATTCACTTGTTCTCCGTCCTTCAGACGCTTTCTGCCTATCATCTGTATAAGCTCCGTGCGGTCTGTTGATTCGACCACAATGTGCTTCAGGGCAGGATTTTTCAGATTTATCCCGCAATCAAGCACGCTGGTACACACAAGCACCCTCGCCTGAAAATCCTGCATATGACAAACGTACTCCCAGGTCTGTGTATTCTTTTTATACCTATCAAGGTAGTCCACGGTTATGTCCTCGTCCTGAAGCAGCTTGACAAACGAACCGGCTGTACTGCCGTCACCGTTCTCCCTCGCCGCTACAAAAATTACGAACTTATCCCCGGGGTACTTTTTCACCAGCTCCACAATTTCCTGCCGAGTACCGTAGTAATGAAGCTTCACCCGATCAAGGCGGTCTGGAAACTTGTAATATAGCATCTTACCGCAGCTTTCGCGATAACATATCCTTCCGGGGCTGCATTCGTTCATCGCCTCCGCCTCTACCCTGCTGATGTCATCCAGCACCGCCTCCGGCGTGGCCGACATGTACACCCGCTTGGCATCGGCAAAAAGCCGCGGCAGCTTTGTGAGCAACCCATCGATATTTGCCGAAAACAGCACATCGGTATGGACAAAATGTATCTCGTCCATTATGACCCAGCTGTATTTGCTCAGGTCCATACTTTTATACCTTACCGCAAACTTCTGATACGTCATCACCGTCAGTCCTACGTCCTCATACTCGTCGTTGTACCTGAACGCCAACGGATCTTTCACATCTTTCCACTTAGATTTCAGACTTGTGCTCAAGATCATTTTCTGCTGCTCGGCAATCATCGTTCTGGGTTCAAGCAGAAGAACCTTGCCATTTCCCCTGCAAAACTTCGTTATATACGACACAAGGGTAGTTTTGCCGGTGCCGGTCGGGGAACAGATGCACACTGCCTGCTTAGGGCAGAATTTCTTGGGTATGCTTCCCAAAGCAGCTGTCACCCAGCCTTCCGGTGCCTCTATTACCTCGAAGCTTTCCGGGATATCCTCCCGCTCATAAGGGTTCACGCCCCTTGCCACAACACGTTTGCGAAGCTTCTCCTCGTCCGTATTTTCGGGCGGCGGTCTGCTCGCCTTGGGCGTATGCCAGTATTCATCATAAGTCATGGCATTTCCTCCTTTCTTGTGACATAAGCGTAGCAGAATCAAAATCAAAAACCGACCCCCGAAACTCGGAATCTTCTTCTAAAAATACCGACTTTCGGGGGTTGACTTTTTATTATTTTTCTGCTATATAGCATTGTTCTTGTATGCCGGCAAAGCTTTTGTTGTCGCCGGTCTCCGGTGCCTTATCATAGTCTCTAGTTGCTATCAGATTCTGAATATGTTTGCTGCTGCAATTTTCCAGTAAAAGCAGAGGCCAGCGTTTTTTTAGTTCTGTGAGGCCTGTGGAGTTGCTTATACCACAGATTCGCTCCACTTCCGCCTGCGCCGTCCCACACAAATTTTCCTGCAGCTGTTTGAGCAGAATGTCATCGTTAAGAATGGCTCGTGCTGAATCTTCAGCAGGCAATTTTCCGTGAATCAGCGGTTCTCCTTTATTTTGCATGGCGGACTGCATAGCTATCCACACTGCCAGCAGAACTGCAAACGCCGTTTCATTCAGTTGTTGGAGAGTTTCGGAGAAAGGCGGTGTACTAAGGTTCTCCACTGCACCCCATATATTTTTCTGTGAATTGCACAGTCCGACAAACTCAGTCCACGAAAACTTTTCCGCAGTTCGCTCCTCCAAATGCCGGAAATACGCTCGCAATATGCTGTTTGCGTAGCTCAGGCGGTATGCAGGCGAAGGTATACTCATCAGCGTCGCAATGATTCTGGAAGAGTCCAGGTTGCCCCATATTTCGGCACACACTTCTATCCGTTTTTTGTTTTGTGAAAGCTCCGGATTATAATCGCTCAACAGCACCGCCAGGTTTGTTCCCCATTGCTTTTCCCGCAGATAGAAGTTGAGCCAAAATTCTGCTTCGTCCCGGGTTACGTAGAATTCTTTGCCCATCGCCGGAAAGCAGTATTTAACATCATAATCCACTTTTCTCTTACGCAGCATTGGAAATCTGGGTTCCAGGTTTTTATCGCTAAAGTACAGTATCTGCGTTTTATATGCCGCACTGACCGTCACGGTGTTTCGATCGACCTCATTTACTTTTCCTCGCAGCACACCATCATTGCTTGTAACCCTTTTCAGGGTCGCATATATCTCATCGCCGTTGATATACTTAAACGGCCTTTTCTTACTGTACCGCATTTCATGAAGCTGCTCTATGGCAAACAGGATGAAGTCCAAATACAACCCGCGCTCAAATCCTGAAATCTCCGCAAGCTCAAATTTCCTGACAGTGCTGCCGCCGATAGGGTATTTTCTATCATCCAGTTCGACGCTTCTTCCGCCCGACAGTATTTTGCAAATCGCTCCGAACACATTTTCAAAACTGCGCTGCGCAATGTGAGCAGTATATGTATTGCCCTGCTCCTTTCCGCTTGTGGCGAAAATATATTGGTGCGTCGATTTAGCAACATCGCGCACCTGCTCCCGCAGAGAATCCTCCGTATCCGCTTCTGCACCCTGACGTGCAATCATCTCATAAATTTTATCGTTCCAGCTTGCCATATTATGACCGCCTTTGCATTTTTCAGATGTTCTGTGTCAATTATAGACGGTAATTCTTTACTACGCAACAAACAATGAAATAAAGAGAAGGTACTGTATTTACATTTGCTGTTTGTAATACAAAACCCTCTCTGGCTAATGCCCGCCCAACATGGCAAGAAAGGAAGATTTCCATGAAAAATAACAATAGACCCATAAGTGTACGACTGTCACCTGAAGCTGCTACTAAATGCAAAGAAGCTATCGCCAAAGGTTTTACTCGTACCGAATTTATTAACAGCGCCATAATGAACATTCCATACCATAACAGACAGTATGAACAAAAGCTGCTTCCGCACTTCTGCGCTATGGCAGAGCTTGTATCTTCACTTGAGGCAGAATCCGATATCAAGGACGCACTGAGAGAGGAGTTGAATACCGTATGCCGATTCTTAAGATCGCAGAAGGAGACTACCTGAACAAGGACGCACTTGAACAAGTCATACATAATTATGTGTTTCCGCGATCATTGCTTACCGGTGGTTTGAGCGTAGACCCCATATACGCAGCCTCGCAGATGCATATGGTCAAGGATGTAACCGGACAGACCGATGGCAGACAGCTGCATCATTTTATACTGACATTTTCCGATTTTGAAAGCGCTAAGATTGACAGTGCAAATGATTTACTTTATACGGCCTACAGAGTGTGTGAATATTTCTCCTCCGAATATCAAATAGTATTCGGAATACACAATAACGGAAAGTATCACATACATTTCGTAATGAACAATATCAGCTTTGTAAGCGGCAAAAGGTACTCTCCTAATAACAGCGATTATAATAAGCTAGCTCTTTATATATTCGGTGTATGCCTTCCTACACCGCTCAAAAGCAGGCTTCACATAAAGCAATTGCCGGTATTATATTATTGATTTTTGGACAAGGCTTTGTCTGTAGTTATTGTGTCCGCAAAATATATATGGGCTTGGACAAGTCCACCTCGGACAAAGTTTGTCCGGCAGCGCATCTGCACTGCCGGACTTCTCTATTTGCTACTTAATTTGCTGCTGGTTCTTACAAACTGCATTACCCCTTCTTTGGGGATCCGCCATGTGCGCCCGTTGCGAAACGCAGGTATCTTACCGGATATGAGCAGCGGGTATACAGACCCTCTGGACATCTTAAGAAGCTCACAAACTTCCGTCACGTCCAGCAAATCGTCATATTGTTCAAACATTGTCTCAAACCTCCTGTTTCTGTCTTACTGCAATGTTAGTCAGTTTGGGATTCAATTCGATGTTTGCAGCTTCAATAAGATAATATATGCCTGAAATAAATCGTTTTTCGCCATTCTTGATTTCTTCAATTACATATTATCTCCATAGAGAAGCCCGGGACGTGACTGTGTCCCGGGCAATTTTTGTTTAGGAGGTAATATACCATGCAAGAAAAGGAACGCTGCTTCGCCTGTGGAGCAGATGGCTCGGTGGAAGAGCTGTACGAATTTGACGGACGGCACTATTGCTATCGATGCCTTAATGAGCGCACCGTGATCTGCGATTACTGCGGAACACGCATTTACGATGACGATAACGCGGGAGATACGATAATTCCCCTGTGTTCCCGATGTTATGAAGCGGCCTACACCACCTGTAGCAGCTGCGGGCGCGTTATCCACAATGAGGCTGCCCACTACTTAGACGAAGAAGATTACGAGGCCTACTGCGGCGCGTGCTACTCCCAGCGCTGCAAGCGCGTTATCCACGACTATTACTACAAGCCTGAACCCATATTCTACGGTGAGGGTAGTCGCTACTTCGGCATAGAGTTGGAGGTTGACGACGGTGGCGAACTGGACAGCAAGGCGGAAGCTGTTCTGGCCATAGCTAACACCAACTGCTTGGAACGAATCTATGCAAAACATGACGGAAGCCTTTCCGACGGTTGGGAGGTCGTCAGTCACCCTGCCACCCTTGAGTATCACCTCAAGGAGATACCTTGGTCTGCTGTGCTGGACAAGCTTCGCGAGCTTGGTTACACCAGTCATCAGGCTCGCACCTGTGGTCTGCATATCCATGTAAATCGCACTGCCTTCGGTTCGACTACGGAAATGCAGGACGAATGTATCGCACGCATTCTCTACCTGTTTGAGAAATTCTGGCCTGAGATTTTGAAATTCAGCCGTCGTACACAACGCCAGCTTGACCGCTGGGCGTCGCGCTACGGATTTCGCAACAAGCCCAAGGAGATACTTGACCACGCCAAATATGAAACCGGCAACAGTCGCTATACCTGCGTCAACCTTACCAACGAGAATACCATCGAAATACGTGTGCTTCGCGGGACGATGAAATACAACACCTTTGTGGCATCCCTGCAGTTTGTGGACAGGCTCTGCGATCTCGCCCTGTTCATGTCCGACGAGGAACTGGAAAACATGAGTTGGAGTGCCTTTGCCCTCGGCTGCACCGAGCCGGAGCTGGTGCGCTATCTCAAGGAACGTCAGCTCTACATAAATGAGCCTGTGGAAAGTGAGGCGGAGATATAATGTGCTGTCTTTTCGGATTACTTGATCCCAACCGCCGCCTCAGCGGAAAACAAAAATCTCAGATACTTCATATCCTCGCTACCGCTGCCGAAGCCCGCGGCACAGACGCCACCGGTGTTGCTTACTGCAGCAGCGGGGATATATGCATCTACAAGCGCCCCATCCCCGGCAGAAAACTGCCGTTTCATATGCGCAGCGATACCCGCGCCGCTATGTGCCATACCCGACTTGCAACACAGGGTGACAAGAAGTTCGATTACAATGCCCACCCGTTTATCGGAACTGCTGGAACGGAACCTTTCGCCCTTGCTCACAATGGCATGATTTACAACGACCGTGAGCTTCGGCGAAAGCTGAAGCTGCCGAGAACACACATAGAAACTGACAGTTACATTGCTGTTCAGCTTCTTGAGGCTGAGGGCGAAGTGAACTTCAAAACCCTAGCACATATGGCCGAAAAGCTGGAGGGCACGTTCAC